>CAJWZY010000051.1 GCA_913050545.1 uncultured bacterium
CCTGACAGCGGCCACGCTGGTCGGCGTCGTTTATGGCATTGGAACCGGCCGCTTCCAGCCAGCTTGTTTTTCTTGGTACCTATACCAGGGGTGGCGAGAGCGAGGGGATCTACGTCTGCCGCCTTGATCTGGCCACTGGCGAGTTGAAGGATCTGAAGCTCGCCGCGAAGACGAGCAACCCATCCTTCCTCGCCATTCACCCTGGCCGGAAATTCCTCTACAGTGTCAGTGAGATCGCTGATTTTAACGGCAAGAGAACCGGCGCGGTCAGCGCCTTCTCTATCGACACCAGCAGCGGCAAGCTTGGCTTTCTGAATAAGAAGCCCTCCGGGGGCGGTGGGCCCTGTCACCTGGTTGTAGACCAGGCGGGCAGCAATGTCCTGGTGGCAAACTACGGCGGAGGCAGTGTCAATGTCCTTCCCATCGGAGCGGCCGGGAAGCTTGCCGATCCGACCGGTTTTATTCAGCACAAGGGTTCGAGTGTCAATCCGCGACGGCAGAAAGGACCCCACGCTCATTCGATCAATCTCGATGTGAAGGGTAATTTTGCCTTCGCAGCAGACCTCGGCCTGGACAAGGTTCTCGTCTATCGCTTCGATGGTTCAAAGGGCACCCTGGTGCCCAATAAGGTGCCGTCGGTTTCTGTGGCTCCCGGAGCAGGGCCCCGGCATTTTGCCTTTCGGCCCGATGGCCGTTTCGCCTACGTGATCAACGAGATGGTCTCAACGGTTACGGCCTTTTCCTACGATGCAGCGGCCGGCGTCCTCTCTCCCATCCAGACGATCACTACCCTCCCGGAAGATTTCAAGGGCAAGGGGAACAGCACTGCCGAGGTGCAGGTCTCGCCCAATGGGCGGTTACTTTTCGGCTCCAACCGGGGGCATGACAGCATCGCTGTCTTCTCGATTGACAAGTCCACCGGCCGCCTGAGCTCACTTGGGAATCAGTCCACTGGCGGAAAGACCCCGCGTAATTTCGGGGTTGATCCGAGCGGGCGTTTCCTCCTGGCGGCCAACCAGAATTCGGGGACGGTTGTCGTTTTCCGGATTACCGAAAAGGGACTCTCCCGGACGAAGTTTACCCTCGAGGTTCCGCGGCCGGTCTGCGTTAAGTTTCTTCCAGTTACAGAATGAAAAGAACCCGGTGTTTTCAGCGATCCTGTAGCCCCGGGGAGGCGTTGCAGGATAGAATGAGCAGCGCATCCTGTGTTACCTGAGGAAGTTTGAATGTTAAGGCTGGTATTCTCAACCCTGGTGGCCTTCGTAGTTTTCTGCCTGGCCCTCGACTGCCTTTTTCCTGCGGATCTGCAACGCTACGTTGCGGTTTTTTCCGATGGGTCCGTGCTTGAAGGGAACGCGCTTCAGAACTGGCACGATGCAAGGAGCAGGCCGGCACTGGAGGGCACCAGCCTCGATAATCCAGCCAACCCCCTGCGCTGGTTGAGAGACCGCAGCCTGCGGGGAAAGGCTTACAAGTCTTCTGCCGCCAGCTACGTCGAGTTTACCGGTGGGGATCGCCTCCCGGGCAAGGTTGTCAGCGTCATCTTTAATGACTATGGAGGGGCTCCATCCCACCTCCTGGTTGAGACCGAGGGGCAGTTTGCGAGGCCAGGGAGAATCGCCAGGAAACATGTTCGTGTTCTCTCCTCGAAGGTACAGAGGGTGGTCTGGGACAGGCTCGACAGGCGGCCCCTGACCCCGGGAGTTGCCTATCTCCGCAATGGACAGGCCTTAAATTTTCGACGGCTGCGCTGGGGCCAGGGAACGGTTTCAATCCTGCTCAGCGAGGGTGTCCGGGAATTGTCCTTTGCCCAGATCGCGGAAATCCATCCGGTGGACACCGCCCCCTGGGAAACTTATTACGATGAGCTGGCGGTGTTGGATCCGAATCTCGAGGGGCGCCTTTTCAGGTTTGAAACCGTTGATGGGTTGGTCTCCACCTCCAGCAGGTCCCGTTTCCAGGCCCTTGCCTTCAGCTCCCATGAGGAGCAGGAGCGCCTTGAAAGGGTCCGGCTCTCACTGCAGGGGCAGCTGGCTAATTTTGAGAGGCAAAACCAGGCGTCCCTCAAGCGGATCGAGGATCTGCAGAAGAAGCTCGATGAAGAGCTGAAAAAGCAGGCCGATGCAGCCACCCCGGGTGGCAAGGACGAAAAAAAGACCAGGGATGCGACGGAGCGTTTTCTCTCCCAGATGGAAAAGAGGCTCCAGCGCCGCCTGGAAACTCATGACCGGCAGACCAGCACTCTTGAGAGGGCCAGGCTGCGTCAGCTGAAGAAGGTTCCCGATGAGACCAGGAAGGTCCAGCTCGAGGCGTTCAGCAAGGACCGCCTGCGCCAGAGAGGGCTGATCGAGAAGCAGATTGCCGACGAAGCGCGAAGAACGAAGGCCCAGCGGCAAGAACAGGATCAGCGCAAAATCGACAGGTTGCGTGGACTCAAGCGGGATAATCTCAGGCGCCTGCAGAAATCGAAGACTGCGGACCAGCTTCGCCAGCGCATCGATGAATACAACAACTGGCGCCTGGCGATGGAGCGGGTGGAGGAGAAGGTCGAGATGATCAAGGGTGGAGCCGGGGGGCCTGACAGCTGGCAGCACATGGTGCAGCCGGCCTGGTCACTGGATCCTCTCTGGGTTCCCTTCAACCAGATTCATACCTATCTGTTCTTCAAGCCCGAGGAGGTTCCTCTCTCCAGGTTTGCCCCGAATGAATACAAGGAAAGGCACTACCTTGCGAAGGCCGCCGGCTGGAGAGTTGACCGGAACACCCGGAACGCGTTTCTCGCCAGTGCTGCCCGGGAGTACGGCTGGGGTTATTCCGTACATGCCTACAATGAAATGCATTTTGATCTGCCTGCCCTGGTTACCGGGTTCAGATCCCGGATCGGACTGGACCGCCAGGTGGGGGATGGGGGCTGTGTAATTGGCCGGGTTTTCCTTGGCACCAGTGACTCGAGTCCCCTCTACCAGAGCCCTTTTCTCGTTGGCAGCTGGCAGGCAGCTGATACCGGCGAGCTGGTGTTGCCGGCTGCAGTAGAGGGCCGCAGGCGGCTGATCCTGCAGGCGGACACAGCGCATGACCAGGGGGTCTCCTCTGTCGATCCGTTCGATATCCGGGATATGGTGGACTGGCTGGAGCCGGTTCTCCGCCTTGACCGCCAACAGCTTGTTAAGATCGTGAAGGAGCGGATCCATCGTAACGTTCCCGCCTGGAAAGACTGGTCGCCGGTTCTCGGTAAGGGGGCTGTCTGCAGGTGGCAGATTCCGTTTGAGGACAGGGGTGAGGGTAAGTTCTTTCCCGCGGTATCTCTGCAGGGTGAGCCGATCCTCTTGAGTCGGCAGGTGCCGGCAGCTCCGTGGCGTAAGTGGCTGCAGGTGGACATGAGCGAGGTGAACGCCCTGCGGCCCGACTCTTCGATTCTCTCTGTGCGGGTAGATGGGCGGGAGCTCACGCCGGTAGAGCTGCCACTGCGCCAGCCCTGGCAGGTGGGCTCGATCCCCCTTGTGTACGACCTGGGGATTAACAAGGACTCATCGATCAAGGTCGAGGTTACGCAGAAACCCAGCGAGGAGGTGTTCTGCTGGCGCAAGCTGGAAATATCCAGGGACCTGCCGGCTGTTTACGGGTTGGCCACATTGCTGGATGAGGCTGGGGGAAAAGATCTGCAGCTCACCCAGGCTGTTGCCCGGGTGTTGAAGTCGGTTCGGCTCAACTTTGAAGAGAAGAAGACAGCTCTCGAGCTCTTCCGCCTGGGAGCGGAGATCAATTACCGGAAATCCTCGCCGATCGCGACCATCAAGCTCATTGGCAGCAAGGATCTCTGGAAGGTCAGCTCGAGCCATTCCCAGCCCGGGCAGTTTGCTGTTGCTAATGCCGTTGATGGCAACCCCGCCACCCGCTGGACCTCCCAGGCCAGCCAGCATCCCGGCATGTGGTTCCAGGTCGAGCTTCCTACTCCGACGGCTGTCGGCGGCGTCAGGCTGATCACCCATGGGACCAAGGATCATCCGGTCAGCTACGATGTGAGAGCATCGACGGACGGGGTTAAGTGGTCCGGGTCGCTGGCCAAGGGGCTCGGCAGCTCCCCCGTGACAGAGACTGTCCTCGGGCCGGTGGACGCAAAGTTCATTCGTGTTCGCCAGACTGGGAAGACGACCCTGTGGTGGTCGATCAACGAGATTGACATCCTGGAGCCGGCGACATCCGATGTGATCTCATCGGTCCTGCTGGGTGAAATGTGGAGTGGAGGAGATGAGGGCCTTGCCCTGCTTAAAAAGATTCCGACCCTGAACGTGGTCCATTTTTCCGGGCCGATCAGGAACAGTCCTGCGGCGCGGGCCGATCTGCAGGCAAGTATCGGCACCATCAACTTCGAGGAGCATGAATGTATCGCGTCTCACTCGGGGACCCCGATGTGCTCCTACAACATGATCAACAAGACGGGGAAGAATCTGACGGTTACCTGGGTCGGCTTTGATTCCAAGCCGGTGGGCTATCCCGACCTGGCGGCCGGTGAGAGCTCGATCAGGGCTTCTTACGTTGGCCACAGGTGGGAGGCGCGGATCGATGGTCGCCGGGTGGGCTTCTATGTTGTCGAGCCGGGACTCGACTGGATTGTGATGGATGAAAAATAAGTTCGGGCTGCTCCTGCTAAGGCTTCCCCCCGGAGGCTTGTGCGGGATGCCCCTTGCCTGGGAGATCGACAAGTGAGCGGAGCCACTCATTATTGCCTGCGCTGTTACAAGGAGATGGAGATTGCCGTAGCTGGAGAAGATGGGGGCGCTGAAGGCAAAAACGAAGCCCCCACAGCTGAAGCTTCTTGTGTGCACTGTGACCACTCCTTCGATCCACAGGATGAGAAGACCTTTGTTTCTTTCGATGTCCTGTCGCCCTGGGCTGCCTACCTGCTTGCTTTTCTTGTGCTGTTGTTTGGTGCGGGTTTTATCCTGGGCCTGGCGGAGGATAATCCGATGAGCAACTTCTCAGGAACGGAGTTTGAAGCGGCCGCGGCGGGCGACAGCTTCTCCGACACCCGGCAGCATATCGGGTGGGCACTGGTCTTTGGCCTGCCGATCTGCCTGGGGGCGGTGCTGGGTTATACCTCGAGCCCGAGGCGTTTCAAGATCTGGCAAAAGTTCATCTTCGGCATCCTGTTGTTCTGTGGGTTGATGGTCACTGTAGGGCTGATTTCCCAACTGCGATTATTTGGTGCCCCTGCACGCGGCTTCGGCATGGGGGTCTTCTGCATGGTGATGCTGGGGCTGGTTTTTATACTGCCCTTCATGCTGGGCGACTGGCTTGGCTATGCGATTCGGCGCCGGGACGAGAGGAAGAAGCGAAACTGGAAATGGGTGAAGGTGGTGGTTTTCCTGCTGCTTCCCTTCGGGCTTGATGCCGTTGAACGCCTGGTTCCCCGTGGTGAGGACCTGGCTGTTGTCGAGACGCAGGCCGTTTTCGAGGTTCCGCAGGAGCGCGCCTGGAACTCGATTGTCTTTTACGAGCAGATTGAGCATGAGCCCCCGTTCCTTTTGCGGCTGGCTCTTCCGCGTCCGGTGGGGACTGTTGGTGTAAAGGCCGCTGTCGGTGACACCAGTCGCTGCGAGTATGAAAACGGCTACCTGGTCAAGAAGGTTACCGAGCGTGAAGAGGGCCGGGTGCTGGGCTTCCGGGTCATTGAACAGAAGCTCCACTTCGAGCACGATCTTGAGCTTCGCGATGGCAGCTTCCGGTTGGAGCCCGGGCCTGAACCTGGCACGACCCTGGTCACCCTGGAGACCACCTACAGGCGCTTGACCTACCCGGCGTTCATCTGGCAACCGGTGGAGACCCTGGTCCTTCATACTCTCCATGGGCATGTCCTTGAGGGTATGCGCGCCAATGCGGAAAAAGAGATCACGGTCGAGCCCGGGGCGGAGATCCCCGGTCCCGTGGGCCTGCTGGAATTTCCGGGGCGCCGGGAATCGGCCAGGTAAGTGACCTCATTGCGATTCGTTCATCTACAATCCTCATCGGGAGACTGTTTTCATTCATGGGTACTCAAATGACCAGGATGGCTTTGTTTGCGGCATTGGTCCCCGCCTGTGTTTTTCTTTTTTCCGCCGACGAGAAATTCAAATCCCTCTTTGATGGAAAGAGTCTCGATGGGTGGGTCCAGCATGGGGGCAAGGCGACCTACAAGATCGAGAAGGGAGTGATCGTCGGGACCGCGGTCCCCGCCACACCCAACAGCTTTCTCTGCACCCGCAAGCACTATGGAGACTTTATCCTGGAGCTCGAGTTCAAGGTCGACCCGGTGCTTAATTCCGGAGTCCAGGTTCGCAGCCATGTCTACGAAAAGGACACGGAGGTCGAGATCCGGGGAAAAAAGCGCAAGAAGAAGGCCGGGACCGTCTACGGCTACCAGGTGGAGATTGATCCATCGGAGAGGGCCTATTCCGGGGGCGTCTACGATGAGGCGCGCCGGGGCTGGCTGAATGATCTCAAGGACAATGAGCCGGCGCGTAAGGCTTTCAAACAGGGTGAGTGGAACAGCTTTCGGATCATCTGCAAAGGCGATTCGATCAGGACCTGGATCAATGGTGTCGCTGCCGCTGATCTGAAGGATTCCAAGACGGCAAAGGGTTTTATCGGCTTGCAGGTCCACGGCGTGGGCAAACACAAGGATCGAGTCGGCAAGCAGGTTTGCTGGCGTAATATCCGGATCAGGGAGCTTTGAGCGCCATCAGGGGAAGAAGGCCCTGGATTCGAATTCCTTGTTTTGGCAGGGGAGAGCTTGTATTCTCAGGGCTGAGTGGAGAAGCTCCACGGAATAAAAAATTAAGGAATACCTTATGAGAATCCTTCTCGCTATCGGCCTTACAGTCCTGGCTCTTTGCTTCCATCCTGCACTCTGGGCCGGCTGAAGCGGTGGCTGTGGTAGCCTCGTTGGGGTTAAATTACCTACGATCAGCTGGGAGGCCGCAAAGGTCCTCGCCCAGGCTCCTGAAGAGAGAGAAGAAGAACCCGAAAGCGATGGCCGCACGAAGGTCAAGAAGGGCCGCAAAAAGGAAAACGATTCCAAGGCCAGGCTGGAGCTTTCTGTAATCAGCGAATCTGCAGTAAGCGGTAAGCCGGTCATGTTCTTTGTTCATGGCAACTGCAACGGAGCTGCGGGGGTTGCCTGCAAAACCATGGGCAAGCTGATCCTGCGCCAGAAACTGGTTACCGACCAGGCCAAGAACTTCCACGCGGTTGAAGTTGACGCCCGGAAGATCGATTCTTCACTCGCAAAGCGCTACAAGCTGAAGGTCTCGCCTTCGCTGGTCTTTGTCGACTGTACCGGAAAGGTGGTTACGGTCCTTCCCGGGAAGCCGAGCGCCAAGCAGGTCGCCGCCGTCATGAAGGCGGTTTCCGTCCGCAATGCGAAGGTCCGCAAGGCGAAGAAAAAGCCTGTTTCCTGAGCCCCCCGCCAGCCTGTCAGTTTTCTTTTCCGGGCCTGCGTGGGAAAGGACTCCTCGATGGTCTCCGCGAGTTGCCTTCAGGCCGCCTGCCGCGGTCACCTCTTGACCTTCGGTTGCTCAACCTGGGCACATAGCCTTCCCTGCCATCTGCAAGCTGGCTGAGGATCGAGGAGATCCGGGCCGGGATAAAATCAGCCAGCATGGGTTTCTGCTGCATTCCACTTCGAGCGCCGGAGCGTTCTTCAGGGCGAGGTTCCTCTTGTCCGCCCCGGCTTCCGGCTGTCTTCGATTTCGTGAAGTTGGCTTTGAAGCGGACCAGGTCGATGTTTCGGTCTGTTGCAACCGCTGGGCCGATGACCTCGAGAATCTTCTCTATTCTCAACCGGATGGTTTCAGGCTTGAACGGTCCTGCGAGAATGGCTTCAACCTGTTTGCGGTATTCAGCCCGGGCCGATTTGAGCTCCAGGATCCGGGACAGCAACCGGACTCCGTCGGCATAGGGTTGCTGGATGCTCAGGTCGGTCTGCTGTGCTGCGTTGCCGGCGCTGCGGTGGCCGGCGAAGGTGCTGTTGACGTCCCAGGGGATCCAGTGGAACTTCCCGGTGCTTTCGGGAAGGTAGATGTAGAAGTTGTGTCCTCGCAGCAGGAAGCTGTCGAGGTGGGAGAGCACCGCGTGCAGGGCTGTGAACTTGAGGAATGCCGGGAGGTCGACGTAGCCGGATATTTTTTCGGCGAACTCCTCAGCGGAGCTTTCCTTTACAAAACGGGTGAACTCCACCAGGCGCTTGCCGAATTCCGGCGGGGCTGTTGTCTTGGGGACATAGGAGTGCTCGTATTCTTCCCATTTCTCGCCGAGGTAGGGGAAGGAGTTGTTGCGTTCAGGCTTGAGGAGCAGCCCCTTGCTGGTTCCAAAGCGGTCCTTGAGGAAGGAGCCGTTGACCTGCTCGACCATGGTGTAGAGCCCGAGGTACTCTTTCTTCTTCTTGTCGCCGACCTGCAGGTAGACCCTGGCGAAAGCCGTCCTGCAGGAAGGGAGGCCCATGTCATTGAACATCAGGTAGGCCAGGGTTTCCCTGGCCTGCGAGGGGTCGAGAATATTGTTGTTGAGGTTGAGCTTGCTCAGCCCGAGAAACTCCTGGTTCTCAACAACCCTGTTGAAGTCAATCTTGAAGGACTTCTTGTTCGTATTGCTGGCGGATGAATAGCTCGAGTTCCCCTTGTAGCGCAGTCCCACCTTGAGAGGCTCGTGACCGGCGATGAGCACCTCTCCAGCCGCATAGGGGAAGTCCCTGTCGAATCCCCTGCCCCCGGCTGGTGTGAGGGTGCGATAGTTTTGTTCGCTGATACGGATTTCCACATCCCAGAGCTTTGTATAGCCGAAGAGCTCCGCGGCAGTGGAGGGCTTTTCGATAGCGGTGGAGGTGGCCGGGCAGGCAACCAGGCCGGCCAGGCTGAGGACGATCCTTGAGAGCGTGAGATTCATGTCATGTTCGCCTGCTGAAGTAGATTTACGGGTTTTTCAATATATCCGGTGATCGGATGAGAGTCATGGCGATCTTTGGCACCTCCCGGTAAACCCCGGCAATCCCGGCTTGTCTTCGCCGGATGACTGTTTTTTCTCACCCCGCAGCGGAGACGGGTGGATTTGCAGCAGGCTTGGATTAGGTCGATTGCTCCTGTAAGCTATTGGTGGCACAAGGGAGGCCAGGCATGCTTTCTTTCACGGAAAAAAATATCGGCAGAAGAAGTTTTCTCCGGGTCGGGAGCCTGGGCCTGGGGGGGCTGAGTCTCTCCAGCCTGCTGGCTGCGAAGGCGCTCGCTGCGAAGGCCGGGAGTGTTGTCAGGGACAAGTCCGTAGTGTTCCTCTTTATGCACGGAGGTCCTCCCCAGGCCGAGACCTTTGACCCGAAGATGACGGCTCCCGCCGGGGTGCGCAGTGTGACCGGGGAGGTGAAGACCTCTCTGCCGGGTGTGACCTACGGGGCTACCCTGGAGAAGCTGGCCCGGATGGCGCACAAGCTTGCCGTGGTCCGCTCCTTCACCACCGGAAATGGCAACCACGACATCAAGCCGATCGTCTGCAAGGAGACCCTGGGCGCGAACCTGGGCTCGATCTTCGCACGCGTAGCAGGCACGAACCACCCGGTGAGTGGAATGCCGAGAAATGTCGCCCTCTTTCCCAGGGCGGTTGAGCCGAAATCACAGGAGAGGGTGAGCCAGTTCGGCAAGTTCGATTCAACCGGCTCTCTCGGGCCGGGCTACACGCCCTTTATCCCCGGCGGTGGGGGCGACCTTCAGCAGGATATGCTGCTCAACCTTCCGCGCGGGAGGCTTGACGACAGGCGGGGGCTCCTTTCCAGGCTTGACGCCCTCAAGAAGTCTCTCGATGAGAGCCCGGCCGGGCTCGATCGGTTTCGCCAGCAGGCTTTTGACACACTGCTTGGCGGGGCCGGAGATGCCTTTGATCTTTCAAAAGAGGACCCGAAGGTTGTCGCCAGGTACGACACGGCGCCGCTGGTTCGTCCCCACGAGATCGGCAAGCAGTGGAATAACTACAACAACTATGTCGACAATGCCCGGACCCTGGGCAAGCTGATGCTGATGGCGAGGCGCCTTTGCGGGAGGGGTTGCGGGTTTGTTAC
>CAJWZY010000052.1 GCA_913050545.1 uncultured bacterium
CAGAGGAATCCGCTGAGGAGGCTCCTGCAGAAGAGGCCCCAGCTGAAGATGGATCCGCTGATGAGGCCGGGGAATAATTGTTCCCCGGTTTTCCCTGTGTGGTGCTTCCGGCAGGCGAAAAGTCCTGTCGAGCGTTGATTGTAAGTTGAGGGGTGGCAAGGCCGAATCGGAGGGGTAATGAACTCCAACTGCCGATTGAAGAGTGAGCGGCCGGACAAGGCCGCGTGCATCAGTTTATTTGCCGGGCTGCTGGCAGCGGTCTCGCTGTGCGGTGTCGTTTGCACCCGGGGCCTGGCACAGGAGGAGCTCGAGCTGCGTCCTGTCGACAGGGAGGAGAGGGCAAAGCAGGCCGCGAGGAAAAAAGAAGGGGCAGGGGTTGCCGCCAAGATCAGTCCTGAGGTCACGCAGCTGATCCGGAAAATGATCTCGGTTCGCGGGAGCGACCAGAAAGAGGCCGAGGCGAAGCTTCTCCGTATGGGCTTGCGGGTTGTGCCTGAGCTCAGGGCCTGGGTCCGCCAGGTTTCAGGCAATACCGAGAAGGTGGAGATTGTACTGAGAAAGATCTTCAGGAAGGTGTCAGGGGATAAGGACGCCGGCCCCCTCGTTTCCCGGGAATCGTCAGCCGGGCAGTTTCTTGAACAGAGGCTCTCCGAGGCGATGGAACATCTTCGCTATGGCCGCTACCAGATGGCGCGAAAGATCGCAGAGTCCATCCTGATCCTGGACCCCGATTCGCCACTCCGGTTTCTTTGCCGGCGGTTGATCCGGCAGGCTAAAGAGCGAAAGCTCAAGAAGGAGTTGGTGACCAGGGTTGATTCCGGAGCCCTTGTTTACGAGGTAGGGGAGAAGCCGGAGATCTTCTTTCGAGTGTTGAATAAATCAGGCAGCACGGCCCGCTTCGATATACAGCAGGGGATCGTGGGGGAGCTGTTCATCGGGTTTGACAGGTGTCATTTTGATGGGTCTCACATCACCAATGGTGAACGGATTCCATTGCGGGTCAAGAATATCCAGCAGAAGGTCGTACTCAAGCCTGAAGAGGGTTGGGAGTGCGCGATCGACTATAAGCTTCCGGATAATCTTCAGCTCCGCGGAGTTGCTTGCAGGGCCCGCTTTCGGGTTACCTTTCGCCCTTCGCGGTGGGAAATCGAGGGCGATAAGGACAGCAATATCCCCCTGACCTCGGAAGAAACTGAGTTCTGGGTACTGCCCCCCGGCAAAAAACGCAAATTTGAGGATCCTCTCAAGCGCCTGAAGCTGGCTCTTCTTCTCAAGCAGAACGAGGATGTTTTTATAGCCGGCTGGTTTTGCGTCTGGGGTGGGAAAAAAGACGCTGAACTCAACAATCGCTTCAAGGGATTGATGATTGATAACCTTGTAGAGATTGATCCGAGGCTGAAGCCCCTGTTTCACGAGCTCCTTCGCCAGTCCACCGGTGTGAGCTACAAGACCGATGCCGAATGGGTCAAATGGTGGAAGACCCAGGGAGAGAAGAAGAGCGGCACCTGATCTCAAGGATCAGCTCCTCGAAGCCGTGCTTTCTCTCTAATCGTTTTCTTCTGTTGGCAACAGTACGCGGTTGCCCTCGATTTGCAGCTGTCCACTGAGGCAGATCCTGACTGCCTCGGGGTAGGCCAGGCATTCCTGCTCAAAGACCCTGGAGGCAAGACCCTCCGGTGTTTCTCCAGGCTCAACGGCGATAGCTCGCTGGACGATGATGGGTCCATCGTCATACTCGTCGTTGACAAGATGCACCGTGCAGCCGGAGAGCTTCGCTCCTGCCTCAATCACGGCCTGGTGGACCTTCATTCCATAAAAGCCCTTTCCTCCGAAGTCAGGAAGGAGCGAGGGATGGATATTGAGTACCTTGTTGCGGTAGCTCTCGGGGACCTCGTAATACCTGATGAACCCTGCAAGCAGGACCCAGTCTACCCTTTCTTCTTCGAGCACCTCGTTGATCCTGGCGGAGAGCTCGGAGCCGTGCTCCCTGTAGTCGAGAACCTCTGTCCGAACACCGTACTTCGCAGCCCGCTCAACACCGCCAGCCTCGGCGTGGCTTGAGATTGCCACGGCGATCTCGGCCTGGAGAGAGCCCTCAACAATGTTCTGGGCCAGGTTTTCAACTGTGCGTCCGCCGCCGGAAAAGAGAACACCGAGGCGGGGAAGCGGGTTGTTCATGGGTTTCAGCCGGGGTGTGACTTGCTTCAGGGAAGGTCGCCGAGGTTGTCGATTATTTTACCGATGAGGCCGTACTCAACGGCTTCTTCAGGACTCATCCAGTAGTCCCGGTCGGTATCTTTTTCTACCTGCTTTACCGTGCGTCCACATTCCTCCGCGATCACCGTATTGGCACGATGGCGAAGCTTGAGGATCTCTTCCGCTGTGATCTCGATATCGGAGGAACGTCCCCGCCCACCGCCGGAAGGCTGGTGAATCATGATCCTGGAGTTCGGCAGGGCTACCCGGTTTTCTTTCTTCGCGCCGAGCAGGATGATGGTGCCGGCACTGGCATTCAACCCGAAGGAGATGTTGTAGACGGGGGCCTTGATAAACCGGATCAGGTCAAAGATGGCAAACCCATCATCTGCCGAGCCACCGGGCGTGTTGATGTACAGCTTGATGGGGTCTTCGGACTCGGAGTCGAGCCAGAGCAGGGAGGTCATCACGCGCTGGGTGAGCTTGGGGGAGACCTCTTCTGAGATGATGATCGTTCTCTCATTCTTGAGGAGGTCCATGGCGACCATGGGTGGCTTGGGAGACTTTTCTTCCTTCTCGTCATCCTCAGGTTCTTCGCTGTCGAGGAAATAAAGGGCTGGGTCATTGTCTTGAAGGTGACTCATTTCTCTTCTCAGTTCTTTTTGTGTTCCGGGGTTTGTATTTACCTGGGTCGGCAGGCTATCGGGGTTAAAAAGCACCCGCAGGTTTCATATATCGTCAGAAGGCACCCTGAAAGCAAAGGAAAACAGGCGGAAGAACCGCAGGGTAAGCGCATTATCGGGACCTCAGCGCAGGTACCTTACTCTGCAAGCACTCCAGTTACCATTTTCAGCACTTCTTTTTCGGTGAGAGTCTCCAGCAGGAAGCACTTATTCCTGGAGGTCTTGCCGCTTTTCAGGCTGATTGTTGAGCGTTTGATGCCCAGTGTTTTCGACAAAACCCGAACGATGGCGCGATTGGCCTTTCCCTCGAGGGCTGGTGCGCAAACCGCTACTTTAAGAGCATCTGAGTAAATGCCACTTATTCTGTCCCTGGAAGCTCCAGGCACTGCACGCACCCTGAGGAGAACTCCTTTTTCCGTTTTACTGAGCTTGAGTTTGCCTGCTTCAGCGGCTCCTGTCACAGCTGGATGTCATCCCTGGTTGTAGATTGCACTTCCTACCCGCACCACGGTGGCGCCTTCTTCAATCGCGATTTCGTAGTCGGAGCTCATTCCCATCGACAACCCCGCTGTTGCGGGCAGCTGTCCCGAAGAGCTGAACCGGTCACGAAGTTCCCGTAACTGTGCGAAGTAAGGGCGGGAGCTCTCCGGGTCTTCGCAAAAGGGAGGGATCGTCATCAGCCCCCGGATCCTCTTCCTGGCTTTTTCGCAGTCTGAAAAACTGTCAAGGAGGGCGGGAAGATCCCTGGCTCGCAGGCCGGTCTTGGAATCCTCATCGGCGAGATTTACCTCGATGTAGATTTCTTCCAGCGATGCTGCAGGGTCTTCAAGCCGCTTCTCAACCTCTAGCAGCAGTCGCCTGGAGTCGAGGGAATGAAGTGAGCAGCAATGCTCCAGGGTCTGCCGGGCCTTGTTTCGTTGCAGGTGCCCGATGAAGTGTATTCTTGTCCCCTCGAGGTCACTGAGGGCCCGGCATTTTTCTACAGCTTCAAGGCTCCTGTTCTCGCCGAAATTCCGTATACCCAGGCTGTGGAGGACACGCATGACCCCTGGGTCTACATACTTGGTGACCGTCAGCAGGGTGATCTCTTTTTCTTCGCGCCCGGCCTTCAGGGCCGCTGCAGCAATGCGTTGCCTGCAGCTTTGCAGGTTGGCAGCCAGCCGGGACTCGAAGCCTTCGGGGAAGTCAGCAATTGAGAGGGGGCTCTTGACCATAAGCGGGGAGTCTTTCGGTCCCGTCCATTCAGCCGGTGTTGGTAATGCTGAGGCAGTTCTCGCCGAAGAGGTCCTGGATCTCCTCAAAGAGCTTGAAGTCAGGGGTCACGTAGAGGCTCGGGCTGACCTCCACCCGGGTCGTGGAGTCGCCCCCGTTAGGCTCGACAATATAGACCGGGCATCTTCCATTGTGTTTTTCCAGCACGTTCTTGAGGTTGTATTTCAGCTTGTCAACATCATCCCGCTCACGGGGAATGAAGATGCTCACGTCACGGGTCATCAGCTCCGGGACCTTTTCTACCGGGATGATCCGGTCGACACCGAAGCCCTTGCCGGTAGCCCTGGTGTAGATTCGTCCAACAGCGAGGATGATCCGGTCCTCCTGGAGAAACTCTCCATACTGGTCATAGAGCTTCTGGTTGATGAAGAACTCCGTTGAGTTGTCCATGTCCTCCACGGCTGCTATCCAGAAAGGTTTTCCGGTTCTGCGGGCTACTCGCTTATCGAGCTTGGTGATGAGTACACCAAGGCAGACCTCTGAGCCCTCTGAAATTTCGAGGTGCTTCTCAACGGTGGAGTTTGTGTAGTTCTCGAGCACCGACCACCACTTCTTGAGTGGGTGGCCACTGAGATAGAAGCCGAGACTCTCTTTCTCCAGCGAGAGCTTGTCGGATTCACCCCATTCCTCCACAGGGGGATAGGAAATGTCAGGCTCATCGCCGGATTCTCCGTCCGCGACACCATCGGCTGGCGCTTGAGTGTCGAATACAAAAACCAGCTGCCCCTGCTCTTTGTCTTTGCGGGCGGTTGCGCCACGTTTGAGGGCTGTTGAAACAACCTCCATGAGCTGCGAGCGTTTCCTGTTGAAGCAGTCGAAGGCACCACTCTTGATCAATTGCTCCAGGGCTGATTTGTTGATGGCGTTGCCCTCCACCCGTTCGCACAGGTCGAAGATGGATTTGAACAGCCCCTCTTGCCGTGCGGCTATCATCCCATCGACCACCTTGGCGCCGAGCCCCTTGATGGCCGCGAGCCCGTACCAGATCGTGTTGTCAACAACGGTGAAACCTTTTTCGCAGGTGTTGATGTCCGGTGCCCGGAACTCGATTCCCATGCGCCGGCACTCCTCGAGGTTTTCCACGATCTTGTCGGTATTGCCCATTTCACAGGTCATCACAGCGGCCATGAATTCAGCCGGGTAGTTCGCCTTCAGGTAGGCCGTCTGGTAGCTGAGAATCGCGTAGGCAGCGGAGTGCGACTTGTTGAACCCATACCCGGCGAATTGCTCAATCTGGTGGAAGATCTTCTTGGCCAGGTCCTTCGGTACATCGTTGGCGACGGAGCCCTCGACAAACTGGTCCGTGAACCCCTCCATGAGCTCTTTCTTTTTCTTTCCCATGGCCCGTCGCAGGGTGTCGGCTTCGCTGAGGTCGAAGTTTGCCATCTTGTTGGCTACGCGCATGACCTGTTCCTGGTAGAGGATGACGCCATTGGTCTCTTTCAGGATGGGTTCGAGGATGGGGTGTTCAGGTGTCCAGTTTTCCCTGCCGTGTTTGCGGTCGACGTAGTTGTCGATCATGCCGCCCTCGATGGGACCGGGGCGGTAGAGGGCGATCAGGGCGATGATGTCTTCAAACCGGTCTGGCCTGAGGTCCTGCAGGATGCGCTTCATTCCCTGCGATTCGAGCTGGAAGACGGCAGTCGACTCACCCTTGCAGAGCAGGTCAAAGGTCGCCGGGTCATCGAGGGGGACCTCGTCGATCTTGATCTCCTCGTTTCGTGTTTTCCTGATTTCCTTCACACAGCGGTCAATGATGGTCAGTGTTCTCAGACCGAGAAAATCCATCTTCAGCATGCCAATGTTCTCGAGATCCTCCATGGACCACTGGCTGACCATCTCCACCTCGTCCTTGGCGCCCTTCTTGCTGCCCTTCTTGTTCCTGTAGAGAGGGACCATGTCAATAAGAGGGGCGTCGCCGATGACAACGCCTGCGGCATGGGTTGACTGGTGGCGGTTGAGGCCTTCAAGTTTTATGGCAATGTCAAAGAGCTCCCTGATTCGCGCATCGTTCTTCTTCAGGGCCATCAACTCCTTGTCATCTTTGAGGCTCTTGCCGAGCTTGATGCCGGGGACAGAGGGAATCTTCTTGGCGATCACGTCAACCTCGGACAGCGGCACGTTGAGGGCCCTGCCGACATCCCGGATGACGGCCCGGGCTGCCATGGTGCCGAAGGTGATGATCTGGCTGACCCGGTCTTCTCCGTATTTTTCCCGGACATATTCGATGACCTTCTCCCTGCCCTCCATGCAGAAATCGATATCAATATCAGGCATGGAGATCCGGTCGACATTCAGGAACCTCTCGAACAGCAGGTCGTAACGCAAGGGGTCGATATTGGTGATACCCAGGGCGTAGGAGACAATGCTGCCGGCTGCGGATCCACGGCCGGGACCTACGGGGATGTTATTTTCTCTCGCGAAGCGGACAAAATCCCAGACGATGAGGAAGTAGCTTACGAACCCCATCTTCTTGATGATTCCAATCTCCTCTTCGAGCCGGTCTTTTACCTCGGCGTTCTCATCGAAATCGGGATAGCGCTCCCGGCACCCGTCTTCGCAGAGCCTCAGGAAATAGCTTTCCTCGTCCTGTTCCTTCTCTCCAGGGTCGATGTGAAAGGGAGGCAGGTGCGTCTTGCTGAAGTCGAGCTCGACATTGCACATCTCGGCAACCCGGACCGTGTTCTCGAGGGCATCGGGGAAGTCGGCAAATCGGCGGTACATCTCCTCCTTGTTGCGGAAGAAGAACTCGTCCTTGTCCATCCGCAGGCGGTCGTCATCATCCATCGTCTTGCCGGTGTTGATGCAGAGGTGGATTTCCTGCGCTCTTGCATCGTCCTGGTTCAGGTAGTGGACATCGTTGGTGGCGATCAGGGGGATGTCGTATTCCTTTGCCAGTGGCGGGATCTTTTCGAGAATCTTCTGCTGTTCAGGAAGCCCGTGGTCCTGGATCTCCAGGAAGAAACAGCCGGGATCGAAGATCTCGTTGTATTCCTCGATCTCTTTTCTCAGATCTTTCTCGCTGCCCATGAGAGCGATTCGGTTGATCGGGCTCGACAGGCAGGCGCTGGAGCCGACGAGGCCCTTGGAATACTGCTTGAGGATTTCTTTGTCGATCCGGGGCTTGTAGTAGAAGCCCTCCTTGTAGCCGAGCGAGGAGAGCTTCATGAGGTTGTGGTATCCCTCGAGGTCACGGGCCAGGAGCAGGAAATGGAAATAGGCGCCATATTCGCCCCGCTTCTGCTCGGTTCTTGCCCCCGGCGCTACGTAGGCCTCCATGCCGATGATCGGCTTGATATTCTCCTCCTTGCAGGCGCGGTAGAACTGGAGGGCCCCGAACATATTGCCATGGTCGGTCAAGGCCAGGGAGCTCATGTTGCAGTCCTTGGCGGCCTGGACCAGTTTCTTTACCGTGACCGCTCCATCGAGGAGGCTGAAGTCACTGTGTACATGGAGATGGACAAAGTCTTTGGACATATCAGGAGATGGTTCTTCACTCTTTCGGTAATGGAGCCGGCTTCCTCGTTGCCGCAAAGCCGGAAATTAACCGTGGGTGGGTACCCTCGTACCAGACGAAGTAACCAAAGATCGCCCTTTAATTCCACGAAATATTTTGGCCAGGCCCTTTGAGCTGAGCGGTGTTTCCCGGCCGAGGGGATTGTAATTCAAATCCGGTTGTTTTCCCCGCGGCTGCACGTACAATCTGCCCAGTGGATCCCGGAGTCGTCTGGCCCGGCCAGGCAGCTGGGGACCAAGGCATTGCCCGGTGCAATGTTCTGCAAGGGAGTTGAAGAGATGAAAGACAAGGCCTACCAGATTTCCACAGCGGAGCACAGGTGCTGTTGCTGTGAGGTCGAGATTACCCCCGGGGCGGACTTCTATTCAACAGTCTGCTTTCTCGACGATGAGTTTGCCAGGCGGACCTATTGTCCCTCCTGCTGGGCACCAGGAGATGAGGCGGCAGCCGATTCGGATGCACCTGCAGCAGGGAGCGAGAGCCCGGCGGATGGCGGGGCCCGGCAGGTGAATATCTTTGCTTACTGGCGCACCAGGAGGCCCGAGGACGCGGGTGCAGATGCGGTAAAGATCCGCTTTGATCCCCAGGTTGTTCTCGAGTTTTTCCGTGGGCTGGGTAATGAGGCCGCAGGCGAGGCCGCTGGTGAGGCCGCAGGCTCCCGGGAGGAGGGCTCCGGGGAGACAGCTGCGCAACCGGGCCCCAGTGAATCTCAGCGCCGTGATCTGCGCTTCGTCCTTTCCTTACTGCTGATGCGTAAGAAAGTCCTGCTGCTGGATGGAACCCTGGTACGCGCTGGATACGAGTGGCTGCTGTTTCACGAGCGGGTGGAGAGTGACCGCACCTACGAAATAGCGAACCCGGATCTGAGCGAGGGCGAGCTCGAGCAGGTCAGGGATGCGATCGGCGAACTGCTCCAGATGCAGGTTTGAGAACAGGCTCTCCGGATCAGTTGCAGGCGTTGCCGCCAGCGCAGTCCAGCTTGTCCTCGGTCGGGTCGTTGCCGCAGCCTGGGAATGGGGCGAGTGGGTCTGCGCCACCCCGGAACATCCAGCTGAGCAGGAAGACGGCATCGGTGATTCCAAGCAGGCCGGAGTCATCCGCATCGGCGCTGTCGAGGCAGTCGATCTCCGATGACTGGAAGAGATAGCCCAGGATACAAACTCCATCGCTGATGCTGTGGCTTCCATCTCCATCGCAGTCGCCACGCAGGAAGGTTTCGGCATTCGGCGAGGGGATGTAGGTGAAATCAAGCTCCTCTTCGGATCCGAGGTCGCCCGCGCCGGGGTTGAAGGCCCTGACCTTGACGAATCCGTTTCCGGGTGGAGTTACGACTGAGAGCACCTCTCCGGTAATGGCATCCTCTCCAATGTACTCAACACTCGGAGAGGGGACGCCATCGAACTCTATGCGCACGTCCTGGGCAAAATTATTACCCATCACCAGGATGGTGTCTCCGCCTTCGGCAGTTCCGAGGTCCGGCTGGAGTGCCCGCAGTTCTGGCCGGGGAATCGTTATGGTAAGGCGGTTTCGCAGCGTATAGCGTCCGGTTTCAGGGTGGACGATGGAGATCTCGGGCTGGCCCTCGAGGCTTGCATCCAGCGGGACGATTGCGTAGATCCGGCTGGATGAGGTGCGGCGTACCTGGGGCGAGGGGATCTCATTGAAGAGGACTGTAAGATCATCGGTCAGGTTGGAGCCCGATATCCGGACCTCGACATCCGGGCCGTTCAGTTCGATGGTTCGCGGCCAGACAGAGGTGATCCTGGGGAAGGGGAACCGGGGGGAGTTGTTGATGATGTTGCTGATGGCCCCGGGCCTGTTGCGGGCGAATTGCTCGAGGCCCCTGATGGTGTTGTTCCAGGTGTTGATCGACTGGCCGCTCAGCTGGCATTCTTCGATCATGTCGCCGGAGATCCGGTCCCGGTGGCGGGCAATCTCGGCGAGGACATTGCCGCTGGAGAGCGGGCCGGCGATCCACTCGTTGAACTTGTTGAGGAAGTAATTTGCGTATACCGGGCTTCTCATCAGGCTGATGAGCGGAGCGGAGATGCTCGCCCCGCTGTTGAGCGCGTGGCTGAAGGTGTCCGAGCTCCATCCTCCAGGGCTTTTGCCCATACCGAACTCGGCATCCCAGCTCAGGAAGATCCACTTTCCATCTGCCCGGCGGGGGCGTGCGGCGTACCAGTTGTTGTGAGGCCAGTCGTGGTTCTGAGCCCAGATGTTGAGAATCATGTAGGAGGTGTAGTTTTCGAGGTCGATTCTCTGCTGCGCCCGTTCGTAGTTGGCCGGATCGGTCATATTGGTGCTGCGGAAGAAGCTGAGCATGGAGCTCCATTCCTGGGTAGTTCCATCGAGGGAATCATCACCGGTCTTCACCACATCCCAGTTCTCCCCATCTTCGGG
>CAJWZY010000053.1 GCA_913050545.1 uncultured bacterium
GAGCCGCTGCTGGGCTCCCTGCCGAAGGCCGGCGACCGGTGGCGGGCGAATTTCTACAGGGTGGATTACGATGGAGGCAAGAACACGAAGTGGGAGTGGTCGCCCGTGGCCGGAGATTTCCATCGCCCCCGCGATTTCGGAACCATCGTGT
Organism: uncultured bacterium; assembly: GCA_913050545.1. Lineage (GTDB taxonomy): Bacteria > Planctomycetota > UBA8108 > UBA8108 > UBA8108 > UBA8108. Next base: position 152 of record CAJWZY010000053.1, read on the forward strand.
TTCGTTGATGGGGAGCCTCCTGGAGCATTAAAAAAAGCCCCGGTCTCCTGAGAGACCGGGGCTTTTTTTAGTTCTTCTCAGCTCAGATAAACATCTCGGTCACGGGCTCGTCGGATTCCGCCATCTTGATGGCGCGGCCGATGGCCAGCTTGTTTTCTTTGACCGGGTTGATCTTCAACATGGAGAGGAGTGTCGCGTAGAGCTCGCCGATGTAGACCGGGCGGTTCTTGACCTCCTGCCCATCGTTACTGGAGGATCCGATGACCGTTCCCCCATTGACGCCACCACCGGCAACCAGGGCGCTGAAACAGCGCGGGAAGTGATCCCGGCCGTTATTGCGGTTAACCTTCGGAGTTCTTCCGAACTCGCCCATGCAGACGATCAGGGTTGAATCGAGCAGGCCCCGGGTGCGCAGCTCCTTCATGAGGCCGCTGAGGGCCGGGTCGAGGATTGCCGCGCGGGCAGTGACCGCGTTCAGGTTGTTGGTGTGGGTGTCCCAGCCACCGAGGTTCATCTCGACAAAAGGAACGCCCTTCTGTACGAGCCGCGCGGCCATCAGGGCCTGGAGGCCGAAGTTATTCAGGCCGAACTCCTTGCGAACGGACTCGGGTTCTTTGCGTACGTCGAAGACCTTGGCGCTGGGTGAGTCAAGCAGGCGGAGGGCCTTCTTACGTACGGTCCGGTGTCCGGCGAGGAACTCGCCGCGTTTTGACGAGAGGTACTTGTTGTCGAGCATGCCGAGCAGCCCGAGTCGCGTATTGAAGCGGCCCTTGTCAACGTCTCCCGGGTACTGCATGTAGGGCACCGGGCGTGAGGGGTTGCCGACCTGGAAAGGTCCGTAGCGCACTCCGAGATAGCCGGGTCCGTAGGAGCCGCCACCGATCGAGACGAAGTGGGGCAGGTCCGAGTTTTCTTTGCCCAGCTCCTTGGCGACGAGGGCGCCAAAGGACGGGTGGGTGATCGCGCCGGTCATCCTGTAGCCTGTGTGCATGAGGTAGCTGCCACGTGAGTGGTCTCCCTCAGGCGAGGTCAGGCTGCGAACGAGGCAGACATCTTTTGATTCCGCGGCGACACCGGGGTAATGCTCGGCGACCTGGAAGCTGCCGGCCGTGTCGATGCCCTTGGTTCCGCCACCGTTTGCATGGTCAGGCTTTGGATCCCAGGTGTCGAGCTGGCTGGGGCCTCCTCCAAGCCAGACGAGGATACAGTTCTTGGCCTTGCCCTTCTGCCAGGGCTGGGCTCCACCGACCACGGTTTTTCCGCGGTTGGCATCCTGCGCCTGCAGAGAGGTGGTCGAGCCACCGGTGGCCCAGCCAAGTACCATCGAGCAGCCCGCGCCGCCGACTCCTACCCTGAGGAAGTCGCGCCGATCCCGCAAAAAGTTGTCGTTCTTCATAGGAGCCTCTTTGTTACCGAGTTTCATGTTCATTCCTTTCAGGTCGCACGGTCGGCGTGCGGAAGATTTCAGCTTGAGTGCAGGAACTCCGCAGAGTTCAAGAGCGCCCAGTGGATATCGGCCAGCACCGACTGCCGTTTGGCATCATCCCTGGCACTCATTGCATGGCGGTCAAAGGTGCCTCGCTCTGCTGAGGAGGGCGAACGGCCAAGCGTCGCCAGGAACAGTTGCTCGACATGCCTGGCGGGCGCTACACCGTGCAGGACAACACCCAGGTTCCCTGGGTACTTCTTCTGATAGCTTGCATGGTAAGGCCGCGAAGCGGGGGCCTTGCTCGAGGTGAACTCTCCGTTAAAGAGAAGCAGCACCTGCAGCACGGTACCCTGGAATTCCATTCTCTTTTCCGCCTCATCGACACCGAATCGCCTGACGAATTCGCGCTCGGCTTTCTGGACGTAGCCCTTTACCTGCCGGGCGTTGTTTTCCGGGTGAGGATCTTCCATTCCGGTTGCCCGGAGCACCGACCGGACCAGCACCTCTGGCTCGAGTGGGCGGATCGGGATGGTGGTAAAGAGGTCGTGTTCCTCACCGGGGACGATACCCCCGGGAACACCCTGTACAGCCTGCTGGCGGTAGGCCTTGGTCAGGACGATGATTTTCTGCAGGCGCTTGAGGTCGTAGCCGCTTTCAACAAAATCGCTGGTCAGGTAATTGAGGACCGCGGGCAGGATGATCTTGGAATCTTCGGAGAAATCGTCAATTGGGTTGACGAAACCCTTGCCCAGGAATTTGGCCCACATACGGTTGACGAGGCTGCGCGCAAAGTACTTGTTTTTATCCGAGACGAGCCATTTGACCAGGCCCTTGCGCCGGGTGGAGGCTCCGTAGCTGGTAACCCTGGATCCCTTGCGAGCCATCATCATCTTCGAGTCCATCTTCTTGTCGAGCTTGCTGGGGCCGGTCTTCTTTTTGGGGATGGGATCGAGGCCGCTGTAGTTTTTCGGCCGGTCGTAGCGAACGCCGAAGTACATCGGCTGGATTTCCATGGGCCGTTGACCAGTTTTCATCGGTGGCATGGTGAGCTCACCGCTGGGGCGCGACCGGATTCCGTAGATGCGGGAATTGCCGCCGGCCCGGTCATAGTCCCGGTAGCGCTGGGTACGGGCGAAGAAGGCGGCAAAGCCGAAGAACTCTTCGCGCTTGACGTCCGCATAGGGGTGGTCATGGCATTGCGCGCACTCGATCCGGGTACCGAGAAATACTCGCGCCACCTTGCCGGCCATGTCGACCGGCTTGGCTTCGTAGCGCAGGTAGAAATTAACAGCCGGGTCATTCTTGGGCAGCCCGGCGCTCAACAGGATCTCGTTAGCCAGCTCGTTGTAGGGTTTGTTCTCAAGGAAACTTTTGCGCAGCCAGGTCCGGAAGCTGCCCCGGTCAAGACCATCGGTGTCTCCTTTTCTTCCGATCAGGGTGTGTTCCCAGGTTTCAGCCTGGAATTCCGCATGTTCAGGGGTTTGAAGGAACCAGTTCGACCACTTGCTGATCTTGTTTTTTGAACGATCGTTGAGAAACTGGTCAATCTCGTCCGGATAGGGGATCACTCCCCGCAGGTCGATGGACAGTCGGCGGAAAAGAGCGCCCTGGGTTGCCATCGGAGCAGCGTTGGTAAACGCTTCGCTCCAGGTTTCGCGCAGCAGGCGGTTGATCTCCGCCGCGACCTGTTCTGGTTGGGGTGACTTGGGAGCGGCAATGGAAGCCGATCCGAAAAACAGCCCGGAAATAACGGCCAGCACACCGACAAACCTGGTTTTTGATGTTCTTTTCATTGTTCTTTCAGCGGATCTGAGTGTATTCAGGCTTTGAACTACCCTTCAAGTTACCTATTATAGTTTGTTGAATTCGGTTACATCCAAGTCTTTTCAGGGCTTCTAGCTTCTTTGAGACCTTCTCCGGTAGTTTTTCCCTCCTAAATGCGGCTTTTATGGCGGTTCTATGAGATCAGGCTCGATTTGCTCAAATACTCTTAATTGCCTGTGCCTGCTGACCCTGGCCTTTGTTCTGCAGGTTTTCCAGGCACCCTCCCTCCGGGCCCAGGCCACTGCGCGTCCCATCTCCCCTCCGGCGGGGGTGATCATCAATCCGAAAGTCGGCGGGACGGGGAAAGAGTCCAAATATCTCGAGTGGGCTCCAAAGATCAACGCCGCCTTCAGTGACTTCAAGCGCGGTCGCAAGACGGCTCCGGCTAAGGTCTTTACCGAGTTTCTGCGTACCGAGAAGAAAAACCCGATTCCCCGTAAATTCCTTTCGGAGATCCTCGTTCAGCAGGGAAACCTCGAGGAGGCCCGGTCTGTGCTGGGCTCTACCCTCCGGGCGAAGCGCGATGACGAGATCGAGCCGGTGCCCCTGACGGATTGGTATGTGCTGGCGCCCTTCAAATACGACGGCAAGAAAAGTTTCGATGCCGAGTTGAAGCCTGAAAAAGAAGCCTTCAGCACAGCAGCCAAGTACACCGGGGATGGAAGGGTCTGCCGCTGGAAAAAGGCGAAGGGGCCGCGCGTTGATTTTCGGCAGGTTCTCGAGATCGAGGGGGCCGGCATCGGCTACGGCTATTGCCAGTTTCTTTCCCGCAAGGCCGGCTGGGTTCGCTTCGGCATCGGCTCTGGAGATGGAATCAAGCTCTGGCTCAACGGAGAATTGATCCACTCGAATTTCACCCGGCGTGATATCGGCGAAGACCAGGACGAGGTCTACGCCTGGGTCAAGCGCGGCAGGAACACGCTGAGGGTCAAGGAGTCTTCCACCGGGGATGAGTTCCGGTTCTATATCCAGATCTACGATGAGCTCGATCTTCCCTCTTCGAAATTTCTCGACCGGGCGCTGGCTGGTTACAAGGCGCTGGATCGTGTGCGCTACGACGATGCGTTTGAGTCGTTCATGGAGGCCGAGGCCTTGCGCCCCGGTGTTCCCGAGGTGGCTGTGGGTATCGCGGAGACGATGCTGCGCCAGGACAACCTGGTTGCCGCCCGTGGCTGGGTGAACCGGGCGCTCCTGGAGCGAGCGAACTCTGCCAGGGGGCTGATGGTCTACGGCGAAACGATGCTCCGCCTGCGCCAGACCCTCAAGGCTTTTGACGCCTTCCGGGCGGCCTACCGGGCCAGCGGCTACTCCGATGAGAAGGCCTTCCTGCTCTGGACAGAAAGCGCCAACAAGGTGAGGTGGACCCTGCAGAATGGCCTGGCCCTGCTTGACAAGGCGCGCGGGCTTCGCAAGGCGAAGAATAAAACTGAGGCGGCAGCAGCGCTTGCTTCTGCGAAACCCCTGCTGGAGCCGACCTTTGTCGGGCTTGCGGACCTGAGCGTTTACCACCGCGAGGGTGGCGACCGCAAGCAGGCCGCCACCTACGGAACCCGGGCGCTTGGAAAACTGAGTCCCCAGCAGATAGCGTTGAATTGTTCAGCCGAATGGCTTCTCAACCTGGTCAAGGATTTGCGCCAGACCCGCCCCCAGGACCAGGCGTCCAGGGAGCGTATACTCCAGCTGGTCCAGCAGGTTGACCCGACGCGTTCTGACCTGATCCGGGAGCTGCTGGCGGTGAAGCCTGCTGCCGGGAAATCGGCTGTTTCAAAGAAGATCGAGGCACTCCTGAAAAAGCGCCCCGAGTCAGCGCTTTACAAGGAATACACCAGCCGTCTCTATTCCGCCCGAGATTATGAACGCTGTGCGGAGATCTGCCGGGAGGGGCTTGCCGCCGGCATCGTTTCCCGTACCCTCCGCCTGCGCCAGGCCAACTCGCTCCTGAAGGTGAAGCGCTACGAAGAGGCTGAAGAGCTCTTCAAGGGCTTGCTCGATGAGAAGGACTACGTGAAGCGGGCCAACGAGGGTCTTGCGAAGATTGCCCGGATGTTCAAGCCCGCGGATTGACCCGGTTCTGTTCCGCCTGGCTCAGGGGATCTGGCTGCCATGTGGATCGACAGCCGGGTTCCCCAGCAGCTCCTCCAGCTCTTTCACCAGGCCCGGCTGGAGATGGTGTTCGATCTGGTCCGCGGCATCGTGGACGTGGTCGGCTGCGGCGCCCATCTCGTGAATCATGTAGCTCTCCCAGAGACGGTGCCCGCGGATGATCTCGGCAACCTTTTGCTCTCCTTGGGGGGTAAGTGATACCGCGGCCTCCTCGACCGTCAGCTCGCCACGGGAAATACAGCGCCGCAGGGCGGATGAAAGCTTTGCGGGGGCATAGCCGAGGCGGGCTGCGGCGTCTTCGAGCAAGACGGGCTCTGCCGGTGGGTTTCCGCCCAGCCTGTAGACGGCCCCCAGCAGGTTCTCTTCCAGGATTCGCGATTTGAGAGCTCTCTTCCTCAGCCCCTGGACCAGCAGGCCCTGCTCGGGGCCGAAGGTGAGGGCGAGGAGAAACTGGAGGCCGGCGACGACCGCAACGGTCGGTGCCCGGGCGGTCTCGAAGCCGACTGTTTCGAGCAGGATTGTCATCCAGGAGCCGAGCAATGCGGCGCTGAGGCCGAAGAAGGCGGCGAGCAGGAGCACCCTGTCAAATCGATAGCTGAGCAGTTGCGCCGTGGCGGGCGGGATGATCAGCAAGGCGATCACCAGGATGGCTCCGACAGCCTCGAAGGCGACCACCACGGCCAATGCCAGGAGGCTTACCAGCAGCAGGTTGACCAGGCCTGTGGGCAGGCCGAGGGACCTGGAGAGCTGTTGGTCGAACGAGGTGATGAGGATCTCCTTGTAGAACCCGAGAAAGAAGAGAATGACAAGGATGGAGCAGAGCAGGGTGGGTAGCACCTGGCTGCCTTCGCCAATGACCTCCAGGGAGCCGTAAAACACGCAGTCCTCGTCAAAATGGGCATTGCGGGCCACGATCCTGATGAGAATAACCCCGGCAGCGAAGAAAGCCGGGAAAACTGCGCCGAGGGCTGTGTCGGGCTTGATGCGGGAATAGCGGTGCAGGGCTTCGATAAGCATCGTTGAGGCGAGGGCTGCCAGCAGGGCCCCACCCATGATGAACAGCATGGTGGTGGAGGTGCCGAAGACATGGCCATCGTCCTGTTTTACCAGGTAACCGGCGAGCAGGAGGCCACCGGCTATTCCCGGCAGGACTGAGTGACTGACGGCATCCCCGAGAAGGGCCGTTCGGCGAACCAGGAAAACAGTTCCAAGGAGGCCGCAGCTCAGCCCCACCAGGAGGGCCATCAGCAGCGGCCAGGTGTCGATTTCCCAATCGAACCAGAGGTCGGCGGCATTGATCGCTAACACGGAGCCGTTCATGGCGTTTCTCCCGGCAGGCTCTTCGGCGGGATCAACTTGCCGTGCGGATCGGTTTCCGGGTTGTCGAGGAGATCTTCGAGTTCGCGCAGGGTTTCGGCATCCAGGAAGTGCTCGATCTCCTCGGCCCCGGCGTGCACATGGTCAGGGGCCAGGGAGGCCTCGCGCTGCAGGAAGAGCTCCCAGAGGCGATGTCCGCGCATCAGGGCGCGAGCTCTCTCCCGTCCACTAGCGGTCAGAACCAGGTGGTCGTTTTCGTGTTCAAGTCGTCCCCAGCCGGAGCCCTTCATTCTGCGGGCAAGCTGCCTGGTGAAGGAGGGGGGCTCGCCCCGTTCGCTGGCCAGGTCGCTGATCGGGATGGCGGCAAGCTCATCGCCTCGTTCACCGATCCTCCAGGCCGAGGTCAGCAGGTTCTCCCGCAGGGTTTTCAGAACTAACCGTTTGTGCAGGAGGTAGCGTCCGAGAATCCCATGCCGGGGCGAGCCGAGGAAGGCTGCCATCAGGCCAAGGAAGGAGAGGCAGACGATTGCCGGCCCCACCCCGATCTCTAATACGAAATCGAGGTAGACCCCGCCGAAACCCGCCAGCGCACCGAGGGTGGCCGACAGGAGGACCATTCGCTGGAGCTTGTCGGTCAGGAGGTAGGCTGTCGCGGGAGGGATGACCAGGAGGGCGGCAACGAGGATCACGCCGAGTATTTTAAGGCTGACAACGATGACGAGCGTCAACAGGACCAGGAGCAGGCCGTCGAAGAACCGCTGCGGCAGGCCGATGGAGCTGGTAAAGGAAGGGTCAAAGATCGAGGCGGTCAGCTCCTTGAAGAAGAGGGTCAGCACCGCCAGTATCACGACGGCGGCCGAGGCGAGAAAAACCAGGTCAACTGTGTGGATGACGGCCGGATTTCCGAAGAGGTAGTGGTTGAGTCCGGAGGCCTCGCTGCTGAGCTCCGGGCTGGCGCGCGTAATCCAGCTCAGCAGCCAGATGCCGATGGCGTAGAAGAGGCTCAGGGTGATGCCGAGGCTGGCGTCATCCTTGATTCGCGAGTGCGAGGTGATGGCGCGGGTGAGTGCCGCGGCGAGCAACCCCGCAGCGAGTGAGCCAAGCAGCAGGGCGGGGGTGCTCTTGCTGCCGGCGAGGATGAACCCGACTGCTACACCCGGGAGTACTGCGTGGCCGAGCATGTCGGCAAAGAGGGACATGCGGCGCAGGGTGATGAAGCTGCCGATGCTTCCACAGGTCAGCCCCGCGAGGCAGGCGCCGAGCACGGCGTTGATGGTTGCCTGCGCGGCATCTCCCTGCCCGAGGAGGCTCGCGAAAAATTCTCCTGTGAGGCGCAGGGTGTTCGAGAAAAATTCTGGCAGGAATTCTCCGAAGCTCATTTCTTACCGCTCTTTGACTGGCGGATCGCTTCCCCGGCGCGTGAAAGAACCGTGAGGTGGCCGCCATAGGTCTTGCGCAGCAGCTCCTCGTTGAACACCTCCCCGGTCGGCCCGAAGGCGACCAGCCGGCGATTGAGGAGCAGCAGGTGATCGAAATACTCCGATGCCGTCTGCAGGTCATGATGGACGACCAGCAGGGTCCTCTTTTCTGAGCGCATCTGTTCCAGCAGCTTGACGATGGCTTTCTCTGTGGTGGCATCGACTCCTGCGAAGGGCTCATCCATGAGATAGACCCTGCTCTCCTGGGCGAGCGCCCTGGCCAGGAAGATTCTCTGCTGCTGGCCGCCGGAGAGGTTGGCGATCTGCCGGTTGGCAAAGGCGGTCATGCCGACCTTCTCGAGAGCCTCGTCGGCGATCTTCCTGTCTGCCGCCCGCGGTCGCTTGAGCAGGCCGAGGTGCCCGTACCTTCCCATGAGCACCAGGTCCCGGACCGTGATGGGGAAATCCCAGTCAACCTCCTCGCGCTGGGGGATGTAGCCCACCGTGGCTCGCTGCTGCTCGATTGGATCGCCGTATATTTTTACCCAGCCCGAGGACGGCTCGAGCAGTCCCATGACTGATTTCAGCAGGGTCGATTTGCCGGCCCCGTTGGGGCCGATGATTCCGACCAGGGCGCCCTCGGGAATCTCGACGTCGATGTTCCAGAGTACGGGTTTCTGGTTGTAGGAGACCGTCAGGTCATGGATCTCAATCGGTGGAGCGCTCATTTACCCTTGTTCCCATCTCCACCGAGTGCCGCAAGGATTGCTTCAAGGTTGAAGCGGAACATTCCGAGGAAGGATTCAGCCTGGGAGCCTGGCTTTCCGAGCGCATCGCTGTAGAGCTCGTGCTCGTAGATTTCGCAGCTCGCTTCCTCGGCGACCTTCTCTACCGCGGCTCGTGGCACCGAGGTCTCTGCGAAGATGACCGAGAGCCCGTTTTCCCTGATGTACTTCACAGCGGCCCGGATGTTCTGCAGCCCGGGCTTGGTTACCGTGCTGATGCCCTGCAGGCCCTTTACCTCGAAGCCGTAAGCCCGGGCGAAATAATTGTAGGCATCGTGACTGGTGACGACCTTGCGCTTTTCAGCGGGCAGCTCTTTTATCCTGGTGAGAGCCCATTGATGAGTCTCCTCGACCTTCGCGAGGTAAGCTTCCGTGGCCGCGGCATAGCTTGCGGCATTGGCAGGATCGGCCTTTTGCAGGGCCTTGCCGATCTCCGCGGAGCAGAGCTTCCACAGCTGCAGGTCAAACCAGAGATGCGGGTCCGGATAGTCTCCGAACAGCTCGTTGCTGATGAGCTCTTTTTTGTCGACCACCTCGGCGACTGCGAATATGTGCCGGTCCTTGCCGGAGGATTCAGCGATGCGGGCGAGCAGGTCGCCCATCTTGCCCTCGAGATGGATGCCGTGGTAGAGAACGAGGCCGGCATTGTTGAGGCGCTTCTGGTCGGCGCGGGTCGCCTGGTAGAGATGGGGGTCGACGCCAGGGCCGCAGAGGCCGGTGACCTCAACATGGTCACCTCCGATGATCCGCGCCGCATCTGTGATCATGCCGGTGGTGCAGACCACGTTGAGCTTGCCGGTGGCCGGGGCTTCTTCAGATGGAGAGCAGGAGCTGAGGAATATTGAGACCAGCAGCAGGGCTGGGGCAGTTCGAATTTGCACGTGCTTGTTCCTGTGTTTCGTTAAGGGAGTTGCAGGCAGGCGGCGGCTTCGCCGGCCCACAATAGTAGCAGGTTTTGTTACCCTAGGGTAACAAACTTGACGTAGAGAAAACAAGCTGTAGCGAAGGG
>CAJWZY010000054.1 GCA_913050545.1 uncultured bacterium
AGGCCGCCGCCCTCAGGCGCCTTGCGCAGGTTCTACGCCAGCTGCATGAGTCTCGCGATGGCCTCAGCGGGGAGATGCTCTACTTCTGCCCATTCCAGACGGTCCGGACCTATGCAGGAAATGCGCGTGAGCTCGGGGCTGCACTGCCGGAAAACATCGACAGCGTGCTGGAGGACATTGCCTGGCTTGCCCAGGAGGTAAGTCCCTTCAGGCCCTCGCTCTGTCACAACGATGTGCTGGCGGCGAATATTCTCGATGACGGTGATCACCTCTGGCTGGTGGACTGGGAGTACGGTGGAATGGGCAACCCGCTTTTTGACATCGCCGGGGTCTGCGGTAATTGTTCGCTCGAGCCCGCCCAGGAGGCTCAGCTCCTTTCTGCGTATTTCGGCAGGGAAGATGAGACAGTGGCCCGTGAGGTCCGGATCCTGAAGGTGGTCTCCCTGCTGCGAGAGACCCTCTGGGCGGTGATCCAGACCGTTGCCTCCGAGATCGAGTTTGATTATGCCGCCTACGCCGCAGAGCTCTTCGAGGCCTACCGTCGTGCCCGTGAGGACCTTAACTAGGCCTCTCGATCACCTCGAAGGCATAGCCCTCGGGGGTCTCGAAGAAGAAGCGCTGGTGGGGAGTCTCGCGCAGTGGCTCAACCAGGCAGGCTCCGTTTTCCTCCAGGCGCTGCTTGAGTCCATCAAAGTCGTCGAGATCATGGAAGAGGGCGATGTGGCGGCCGAACTCTTTTTCATGCCGTGAGATCTCGAAATTATCGACGCGCACCAGGTGTATCTGCTGTCCCGGGGCGATCTCGAGCCAGCAGAGATCCATTGGAGAGTTGTCCGGCGTCTCTATCTGCCTGTAGCCCAGGGTGGCTTCAAAGAAGGCTCCCGTTTTCTGCGGGTCCCTGGTGGCGAGGGTGAAATGGGCGAATGACATGGCTGGCCTCTCAATCCTGGTTTTTCGGCGGCGGGTTTTTGACCCGGAAGCGGAAGTCGCAGTGGGAGGCTCCTTCCATGATGGTCTGCGAACGTTCAAGCTCGAGCTCGGAGCTGATTCCCTCGCTCAGGGCGAAGTCCCTGTTGCAGGAAAGAAGCTGGCCCAGCTCAGGCATTCCCAGCTCCTTGTAGAATTCCGCGAAGCGGCAGCGGGTGACGTTGAATTCATAGCAGGAGGCGTCCTGCTTCAGGACATCGAGCTCCAGGGCATCTCCTTCGTTGAACCGCGGCAACAGCGAGGCTACTTTTTCTATCGGGGTTCCTTCCAGCTCCTGCGCGATGCCCTTGCCCTCGCCCCTGGCGAGGGTTTCTATTGTCTTGCCCACCAGGGTGTGTGTCTTCTCTCTGCCGAACTCATCCTCGAAGGCGCGGATAAGCGGGGCCAGGACCTTCGCCTCAATTTTTCTCTGTTCCAGCAGGGGCAGATGTTTCATGGGTTGGTCGATGCCCTAAGGGCTGATAGCCAGTGTTGTCGGCTGGGCAGTGATCTTCAGCCCGGCAATCGAGATCAGTCCAGCTGCATCGGTTTTCCCTTCCCCTTTTGCTTTTCCAAAAGACCATTTGAAGGTCCCGCCGGGCTTGATTCCGAGGTTCTGGATCCTGCGGAGCGAGACATCCGCAGTCGAGGACCCTGGTATGTCGAAGGTCGTCTCGAGCAGTTGAGGCGTTACGAGGAAGAGCGATATTTCAAGCTTATCAGCGGTGTCGCTGAGGTTCTTCCAGCGGAAGAATGCGTTGACCTGGCCGGAGGCCTTGTTTTTCACGTCCCCAGGCCAGGGAATCTTGTCGTTGGTGGAAGAGTTGGTGAAGACGGGATAGGCCTCGTTCCTGCGGACCTCCAGCCAGTCGAATGAATTGATCAGGTCGTTGACCTTGCTGATCCTCGAGTGGTTGTTGGCGTGGCCGAACGGCCCCCAGTAGAAGAACAGGGCGTAGCGCCGGTCGTTCATGGCCCTGGCGAAGAGGTCATGGCCGGCGGACCAGCCGTCGTTCTGGGCGGAGTAGTCAATCACGATCGGCGGGTCGGGAAACCGGGCGCCCTTCGGGGCGGCCTGGGGAGGGAACCCCATGCGATGGGAGACGTGTTCGATGCCGGCCGGAACATTGGCCTTGATCGCCGCGAAGAGATCGCCGTAGCGCATCCCGATTCCGAGGGTTCCGCTTCCTCCCATCGAGTTTCCGCAGAGATAGACGCGGTTCTTGTCGATGGCGTATTTTTCGATGACCCATTTGACCGTGTCGATGGAACGTTTTTCAACCGGGGCAGGATCGCTTCCGGAATTCATTTTCTTCAGGCGGGCATCTCTTCGGTGCATGCCACCCCACCACCAGTCGCCGCGGTTGGCCCGGCAGTCGAGGTAGAGCGCGTAAAAATCATCGGGCGAGTGATAGATGTCATGGTTGCCGACCGTGCGGGTGCACTGCACGCACGAGATGACATCGTGCCCGGCTGAGTGCAGGACAACATAGAGCTTAGCCTGTTTACCCGCTTGCCTGGGATGGATGACGACAAAGGTGTCCCGCTGCGGAGCCTTGTATCCCCATTCCGGCTTGACTCCGTGCTGGAAGACCTCCAGTTTTCTGCCGCTGGCGGTAGGGTTGTTCAGCCGCTTGCCTTTTTCGGACAGGTCTTTTTCAGGGGGCCAGGTTTTTTCTCCAGCGAAGATCGGCAGTGTTGCCGCCAGCAGCAGAAGGGCCCATGCAGGTTTCATCTTGAGTCTCTCTTTCCAGGCTGTTTGATGCCTCAGCTGTTTTTCAGCTCGGCAAGCGAGGACTCGGCCTGTGCCACATCGGCGCTGAGGCGTTCGACCTCGCCGACTTCGTCGGTCTGTTTCTTCGCGCCGGCAAGTTGCCGCCTGAGCGTTTCGAGTTTCTTTTTAATCACCTCGATCTTCTTCTTGGTTTTTTTATTCACGTCGGCTTGTACTCCAGTTAAAGGGTTTATTCTGCCACCGTTCATCGGCTAAAGTTTTTCGCAGGCAGGCGAACCGATCGATCTGCCGCCAGCAGCAACTCCATCAGTGCACCGGTATTCCGTATGATTCCCAGGAAGCTCTACAAGATTGGCGAGGTGATGAGGTATACGGGCCTTACTCGTCAGACCATTCATAACTATACGGTTTTCGGTTTGATTACAGAAGCCGAACGTACAGAGTCCGGACACCGTTTGTACAATGAGAAGGTCTTTTCCCGAATTGAGCGAATCAAGAAACTCAAGGAGAAGGGGAAGAGCTTGCGGGAGATCATCCGAATCCTCAATGGATGAGATGCGCGGATGGGGGGCCGGGCAAATTTGCCGCTTCAAGTGGTTGGAGCCGAGGGGCCGATAATTTTTTTTTCGCCGATGAGTTGGCCGGTGGAAAAGCCAGAATCGGTCCTGGAAGTCTCCAGCAGCCGCTATTCGCAAGGGATAGTGGGTACATGGAGGCTGGGCAACACTCTATTGTGCTTTTACGGGGGTGTATCGAGGCCCTGGCTGGAAATCTGTAACTATAATTAGGCAAACGATTTGACTCATTTCAAATTCCGAAAATGTGCTTTACATTTTATAAACCAATTTTTATATTTGCCCTACCTGACAGGGAGAGGACATTTTCGGATGTCCGCAGTCGCCCTTGGGACACGGCCTAGGTGGAGTTGCCGTTGGCTCGAGAAGTGAAGAGAAAAGAAACCCGAGTCCCTCTTACCCGGTCAGGTGGATGTGAGGTTCGGAGGTGGCCCCCAGGGGCTTTGTTGCGAGTCTCGAAGAATAGTATCTGGAAAAGGAAATAATGTAGAGGGGAGGACGAGCCCGGTCAGTTAACTGCCGAGTCCGTCCAGAGTTATTTCCTTTTCCTTTTTACCCCCGCAGTGTGACGGGGAGGTTCGCCCGGTGGCAGGTGCGGACCGTGAAAACCGGCTGAGGAGCATAAGCAGATAGCCTTGAGTACCTTCTGGAAGAATTGGAGTTCAGGCCAGCGTCTTTCGGCCGTTGTGATTGCCCTGGCGGTATTGTTCTCCCTTGCATGGAGTTTTACTGCAGGTCCAACGGAGTCCTGGAAGGTCCTTCTCGAACCCCGGCTTGGAAGGAATTCCACTGAGTTCAGTGAACTGCGAAACCTCCTGGATTCTGAAGGTATTCCCTGGCGGCTGAGCCAGAAGGCCGAAGCCAGCAGATTTGAAATTGAGGTTCATTCCGGGGATGACTACAGGAAGGCTCTCCTGCTTGCAGCGGAGCACGGCCTGGTCGATGACGACCGGGACGAGAATCCTGACTCCGGATTATTCGGGGGCGGCTTGACCGACACTGCGGAGAAGAGTCGCCTGCGACGGGAGGAGGTCCAGGTCCGCAAGATCGAGAAGCAGATCCGTCGTTACCATGAGATCTCGACCGTTGACCTGGTGATCACCCACGGCAGGTCCGGCAGGTACGCCACCGACCAGGACACGCCTGACACCGCGCTGGTGCTTTTGCAGTTGAAGGACCCTGCTCCTTCCTCCCACCTGCCAGCTATGAAGGCTGAAACAGTACGCAAGATGGTCAGCAAGGCGTTCGCGATCCAGGAGGAGAATATCCAGGTCGTTGACAACAACATGCGGGACTATCCGGGAGGTCCAGCCGGCCTCAAAGAGGCCCTCGCCCGTGATCTGCGAGAGGAGGCCCGGGCCGAAATACGCAGTTTTATCGAGGCCCTCTACCTTGGCATTTTCGATGAGAAGCAGCTCCGCCTGGGAGTTTTCATAGACAGTCTTTCTGCAGGGGTCGCGAGTGAGACTGGATCGGTACCCCGGACCGAATCCCCTGCACAGCAGGGAGGGGGAGCAGATTCTTCATTGGTGGCAGGGGAGGAAAGCCGTCCGCAGGAACCTGCTGTGCCAGCTCTCACCCGTGGAGGTGAACGCGGCAAGGAAAAATACCGTGTACAGGTCAACCTCGTCCTCGATATTGCCGCGGTGAAGGAGCATCTGGCGCGACGGGACCTGGCTATAGGCGGCAACAGGGTGACGGCGGATTCCAGCCTGATGGGCAGGATCGAGACCTACGAACGTGAGCAGGAACAGCTCCTTGCCCGCCAGCTGCCGCATGAAAATGTCCGGGTCACGGTGGGTACCGAGGCCTTCTCAAGACCCGAGGCGAAAGTGGCTTCAACCCCGGCTTTTTTCACCGGTCTTTTCGCCGATGGTGTGGATTTTACATGGCTTGCCGACCCCTATATTTACGGAGGGGGTGGAGCTCTGCTTCTTTCTCTGCTGCTACTCTCCCTCGCCAGGATCCGGGCTCGAAGAAAGAGCCGGATGGTGGTTGAGGCGGCTGAGGCGATTTGTTCAGCCACCTGCCGGGAAACCCTCGAGGCTGTCGGCCAGGCAGGAAACCTGGTTCGGGGCAACGCCGAAACTTCTAAAGCGGTGGTGAAAATGTGGCTCAGCGAGAATCCGGAAGTGGGATTGGAAACATAGTGTTCAGCGGGAACCCGTGTTGACCGCCAGCACGGGAAGGTGGCGGAAACGAAAAGTAAGGAAGAGGACCTATCAGAGCAATGAGCATCCCGGTGACCCTGGAGTCTGGAAACTTGGCGCAGTTGGATGAAGGCAGGGAGATCCTCACCTACTCGAGATTGCCAGGTTTGCGAAAAGTCGCGATCCTGTTTCGTTCGCTGGTTCTCCAGGATGCAGTGGCCGCACAGGATCTTCTTGACTCGCTCAACAGCATGGAGCAGGTCATGGTCAAGGAAGAGCTCGATTCAATGGGCGTTCTTGAGCCGGATATGGTTACCGATGTCCTGAGGGAGTTCGATGTCCTGTGCGAAATTCACACCGCCTACCGGGACCGTGGTGTCGATGGGGCGATCTCAGTCGGCGAAAAATACCTCCATACCACCCAGGCCCGAAGGCTCGCTCTTGCTCTTGGTGGCGAGGAGGATGCCGGTGAAGAGCCCGTGAGCCAGGCCCAGGATGCGAGCCGCGAGGAACCCGAAGAAATTACTGAAGATCTTGAGGTAGAGACAGGGCAGGAACCTGAGGCTGAGGCTGAGGCTGCTGGAGACTCCCTTGAGTTCAACGACTACGTAGAAACACCGGCTGAGCCTGGGTCCCTGCCCTCGTCGAGACAGGAAGAGAAAGACCTGGAAGATGTCGTCAGCTGAGGACTCTGCCGGGCCGGACGTCCCGACAGCAGTGGAGAGAAAAGAACATGGAGAGGGCGAAGATGAAAAGAAACGGGCGCAGGGGCATCCTCTGTTTTCTTCTCTTTCTGTCGCTCATGGCATTGGACATTTTCCCTGGTCTCCAGGGACCGGGTACAGCAGGCCCGGTGTGGGCGGTTGATCCGAGCCTGGATACTGCCGCCCTGCAGGATGCCGCCAGGGCCGGCGCAGATGTTGACAGCCCCACCCCGGGGCCCGATGGCTTGTGGAAAACGGCCGGCGTGTTTCTGCTGGGGGCCGGGCTCAGCCTGTTTCTGCTGATTGCCTGGCGTCGGCAGCGTGGAGCCCCGGGAGCTGGCGCAAACGCGCGCAACTCCATGCAGGTTCTCAGCCGTGTCGTTCTCTCGCCCAGGCATACTGCCTGCCTTCTCAAGGTCGGTCCTGCCAAGCTGGTTGTGGTTGCCCTTTGCGGGGAAACGATGACTCCCCTGTGCACGATCGATGGAGAGGAAGAGATCAGCAAGTTCCTCGAAGAAGATGGAGAGTCCGGCCTGCAGGACCTCGCGGCCTCCAACATCGAGATTGCCGGCAATCCCCTGGGCGACCGTCCGGGAGGTTTGCAGAGTTTCTTTGCAGTGCTCAGGAGAGCTCTTTTCCCTGCACCAACCGGGGTAGAGCGATGACGCCAGGGAGCTCCAGGCTGGTTAAGCTGCTCCTGTGCAGTTTCGTTTTCTTCGGGCTGCTGGCAGGGCTTCCCGGCGGGCTCAGTGCTGAGGAGGCCGCCTCCTCCGGCGATGTCCTGAAGACCCTGACCGGGCTCGATGGTGAGAACCTTGCCGTTCCATTGCGGGCCCTGGTCCTCGTGACGGTCTTCGGGGTGGTTCCTTCGATCGTCCTGTTGACGACCTGCTTTCCACGGATCCTGGTGGTTCTTTTTTTCCTCAGGAAGGCGCTCGGCACCCAGGACCTGCCTCCCAATATGGTTGTGTTCGGACTCTCTTTCCTGCTGACCGGGGCTGTGATGTTTCCCATCTGGCAGGAAGTGCACCGTGAGGCTTATATCCCGCTGGTCGAAACCAAGGAGATCACTGCCGCAGAGGCCATCGAGAAAACGGAGCTGCCGGTTAAGAGATTCATGCTGCGGCACACACTGCGGGATGACCTCAGGCTGATGATGGATGTTTCTGCCAGGGGAGAGAAAGGGCCGTCCTCAGCAGCGGCCGGTGGAGGGAAGGCGCCCCTGACGAGGCCGCCGGCGCCTTCCGGGAAAAAGCTCGAGGAGCTCAGCTTCTTCACGATCCTCCCGGCCTTCGTGCTGAGTGAGTTGAAGACAGCTTTCCAGCTGGGTTTTCTGCTCTTCCTCCCGTTCCTGCTGATTGACCTTGTTGTTTCCGCTGTTCTCGTTTCCATGGGAATGATCATGTTGCCTCCAACGCTGGTTTCTCTACCCCTGAAGATCCTTGTCTTCGTGCTGGTAGATGGCTGGAGCCTGGTGGTGGGGCAGCTGCTCTCGGGTATCCAGGGGGGCGGATAGGATGCAGCCAGGCAGGCAGGCGAAGTTGAGCGGAATATGGAATCAAGTATTTCAAGCAGGGCCTGGTTTTCCAGGAGCCCCGAGTGGCTGGAAGAGGGAGGGCTGAGAGATGGATACTGCGATAGAGCTGTCGCGGGCGGCCCTTGGGACGGCGATCGAGCTGGCGCTGCCGGTGCTGCTGGTGCTGTTGGTGGTCGGATTGATCGTCAGCGTATTCCAGGCGATGACCCAGGTACACGACCAGACCCTCTCCTCTATTCCGAAGATCCTGGCCGGGGCGGCTGTTCTGCTGCTGTTGCTGCCCTGGTTCCTGGAGGTGATGCAGAATTATACCCGTACCGTCTTTGAGCAGCTGGGTGGGGGGCTTTTCCCCTGAACTGGAAATGCCGGTTGCCACCGGGTGAAGAAGAAGTGACAGAGAAAAATGGAAGAGTCCATTCTGAAACAATTAGCGGCGGGATCGCTGCCGCCGGCGATGATCCTCGTCGGTTGCCGCCTGCTGGGCTTGTTTATTCCTGCTCCGTTCTTTCGCAGCAGGATGTTGCCCTGGCGTTTGAAGGTCGCCGTCGTGGCGGTGCTGAGCCTCGGCGTTATTGTTTCGCCGTCCCTCCAGGAGAGCATGGTGGGGCTGCCGGCGGGAGTGATCGAAAAACTCAGCGATCCGTCGCAGGGCTGGCTCCTCATCGCCGGAGAGCTGCTGGTTGGAATGGCCCTGGGCTGGAGTGTTCTGCTCGTGCTGGCCTGCGTAAAGGGAGCTGCGGATCTCATCACGCAGCAGACCGGGTTGAGTGCGAACCTGATCGTCGATCCGCAGGCGCCCGGAGCGGGCTCCCCGGTGAGCTTTTTGTACCATGGACTGGCAGTCTACCTCCTGCTGGCCCTGAACCTGCATCACAGCCTGATCCGGTCCGTCCTGAAGAGTTTTACCTGGGTTCCGCCCGGCTCACTCTCGGGAGAGGCCGTGCCGATGGTGCTGGGGCGCCTGGCGCTGGAAATCGGCGGCGACCTCTTCTTCGCAGCGCTGGTGCTGGCGATGCCCCTGCTGCTTGCCATGGCATTGGTGTCAATGGCCCAGGGGGCTCTCGGCAGGGCCCTGCCCCAGGCAGAGCTCTTTACCCTGGGATTGCCGGTGCGCCTCCTGGTCGGCCTGGCAGTGCTTTACGCCTCGTTGCCTGTTTCGCTGAGGTATGTGGGCGGGATGCTCAGGTCTGCAGTGGTGGGGGCAGAGGACTTTCTTTCGAGCTGGGGCGCTTGAGAATGCAATTGGGCGGGAAATAACGATGTTTTCAGATTGGGATCAAAGAACTGAAAAGCCTACCGAGGCCAGGCGCCGCCTTGCTCGCGAGCAGGGCCGGGTTGTCTTGAGCCACGACCTGGTTGCCGCCTTCTCGCTGCTCTGGGTCTTTTTCGCCTTTCGCCATTTCGGGGGGCCGACCTTTGAACGAGCCCTTGCAGGGGTTCGCCAGCTGCTGGAGGAGGCTTTTGTGCAGCCCAGCCTGGGTACGGAAGCGACGGTAACCCTTCTGCGTAACACATTGCTGGAGGCCATCGGGCTCCTGGCTCCGGTACTGTTGATGGTCCTTACCCTGGTCCTGGTATCGAGCCTGGTCCAGAGCGGGTGGGTTTTCAGGCCGACCGCGGTTTCTCCGAACCTGGGCCACCTCTCGCCGATTGCCGGGCTTGCCAGGGTCTTCTCCCGCAGAGCTCTCATCTCGGGGTTGTTTGCCTTATTGAAATGCGCCTGGCTTGCCGGCGGGCTCTACTGGGCAGTTTCTCCCCTGGTTGTCCAGGGAGGAGGCCTCAGCTCGGCAAGGCTGCTGGAACTGGAGGGTGTCGCGGGTTTGCACCTTGGGTGGCAATATCTCCTGAGCTCCGGGCTGACTCTCATCATCGGGCTCATCGTGCTTGGAATGCTCGACTGGTTCCGCAGGAAGTGGGAGCTTGAGCAGGAGCTGATGATGACCAAGGAAGAGCTCCAGGAAGAGCTTGCCCGCCAGGCGCCGCCTGAAATCATCAACAGGAAACGCCGCGGATTTTCCCGGCGCCTTGTCGCGACCACAGCTCCCGGCGGGGGAGGGGTTGGGCCCCGGGGGAACGGGACAGGGCGCTGGGCCGGCCGTGAAGGCCTTCCGACCCCATATGCTGCTAGAGGGGGATCCCGGCCTGGGCGCTGGGGCGGGGGCGCTCAGGCAAGTCCCTCGGGGGGGCAAAGCTCTCTTCGAGCTGGAAACGAGCGACCGGCACAACACGGTGTCGTTGCGGCACCGGGGGCACATCCGCGTGGACTGTAGTGCCC
>CAJWZY010000055.1 GCA_913050545.1 uncultured bacterium
CTTGTAGGCCTTCTTGGTGCTGAACCCACCACCGCGGCCGGCGCCACCATGCAGCCGGAGCCCAAATCCGGTTGAGACCCGCAACGCTCCATCTTCATCGAAGTATTCCCAGTAGCCTTCGCGCTCCGAGCCCCTGCCGCGGGCACCAGTGTTGGTCTGGATCGTGTTGAAATCATCGGCCGGCATGGATATCGACAGGACCGGAAGATCGATCGTCGACCCGGTAAAAGACCTTCCGGGGATGAAGTAGCTCGACGACTGTACGGCCGTCGCCCTCTCTCCTCCGTTGATAAAGCCGGCGATCCGGAAAACCGTGTTCCTGGTGATTCGCACCGGGGTTGTATAGCGCGTGCTGCGGGTGGTCGGCTCACTGCCGTTGGTGGTGTAATAAATCTCCAGCAGGTCACTGGGCTCAGCGCTCATGGCGACATCCTGCGAGCCTGAGTAGAAACCCGGCGGCGGAGCGAGACTGACGTTGGTGGAGATTGGTGAATCGAAAGCCCGGGTCGTGTTCGCAGCCCCGGGAGTCGGCGTCAGTAGATAATGCCACTCTCCGTCGCTGTCGGAATGCATGCCATAGGAATGATCCTGGGTCTGTTCGGGATAGGCGATTCCTGAAACCAGCTCTCCCTGGGGGTTGCTCAGGAGGATGGCTTCACCACCCTCTCTCTCGAGGCTGAAATTAGCGTGCAGTACATTCGGAACAATGCCAAGCTCGGCATGCAGAGACATGTCGGAGCTGGTCGGGTCCAGGGTGTTCAACCCGACGACGGAAATGACATTCGTCCCCTCAACCAGGGATTCAACCCCCGCGCTCAGGTCAAAAGTCTCGGCCGTACCCGCCTCGTGCTTGCCGGTACCCTCGATGCTGAAGGTCACCTCGCCGGCAGGAGCATTGTTCTCAGCCAGCCGAACACCATTGATAAAAGCGATGAATCCATCATCGAAGTCGATGCTCAGCACCAGGTTGGTTACCGCAGCCGGGTTGGGAACCTCGAATTCCCTGCGGGTAAAGACCGCGTTGCTGTTCTCGGGAACATCGGTTGAATCATCTCCGTCTCCGTATCCGAAGCCGGCGGTGTCACGACTGCTGCCGGGGAAGGGCTGACCGGGAAGATTCCAGCCTTCGGGCGGGCCATCCGCATCGGGGTCGGCAACCAGGTAATCCCACTGCGCCCCACGCCTGACGAATACCGGCTCGAAGGCCATGGTGGCACCGTTGGCCTCGATCGCATCAGGCGGCGGAACATGGCGGTCTTTACCTGAAAGCCAGACCAGCAGGTAGCTGCGGGCCGGAATCATTACCGATGGAAAAGTCCAGCGGCCCGGATTCTCTACATCATCGCTGAGAGAATACCCCTCCAGGTCAATATCCTCATCGCCCGAATTGTAGAGCTCGACCCAGTCCTCGTTGTCGCCATCATCATCGAAATTCGTCAGCGCGTTGTCGGCGAGGAACTCATTGATGACAACCTGTCCATAGAGCGACTCGGGACCCTGTAAGAGGCCCAGGACAAGGATCAAAAGAATACTGATGAAGGAACGCATATATAAAACTACCCCGGTAAATTCTGCCATCTGCTGCTATCTCCGTGTAATCACAGGCAAACACTACTGTACACACCCCGCCGGAGGTTTAACAAGAAGTCTTAACTGCTATATGAAAAGCCATTTGCGGGCTTTTTCAGAGCTTCTTCCGTCGGTCCAGCGAAGCCGGGCGGCTCTTGCCTGAAAGCCTTAACCACTCGGTGATCACGAAATCCGGGTCCATGAAGGGCTCATAGCTGATGTCGTGCCAGAGAATCGAACCCTTTTCATCGACGAGATAGGTTCCATGAAGGGCGAGGTCTTCAAAATCATCATAGGCCCTGTAGGCCTTGAAAACATCCAGCTCGGGATTGGCAACCAGCGGAAAGGGGAAATCTCCCTTCTCGTAAGCATCCAGCGACTTCTTGAGATCTTCCTGGTTGTTGCTGCTGATGGCGACCACCTCGAGTCCTACTGATTTGAAATCTTCAATCCTCGGGGCAAAGGCATTCAGCTGCTCAGCACAATGAATACAGCCGTAACCCAGGTAAAAGACAATGACAAGCGGGCGGCCCTTGTACCCGGCCAGGCTCCGCTCGGCACCCTTGTAATCCTTCAGCTTCCAGGGCGCTGCCTTCGAGGGCTGCCAGCGGAAGGGACCGAGTGAATCCAGCGACGGACGGTTTCCTACATCCTCGGGTTCACTGTATTCGATGCGCCAGTCCGGCTTATAGCCCAGCTCACGGGCAAGGGGGGTGAGACGCCGGAACACCGGTGTCTCCAGGTCCAGTCGGCCGGAGAGCGCCCGCAGAATCTCGAACTCCTCCTGCGCCTTCTCGCGCTGCCCGGCCTGCAGGAGAAGCTCAATATAGCCGGCTATCGCCAGCACCTGGCCCTTGCGGCCATCAACATGACCACGCGCCCATTCGAGTATTTTCTCCCGGCTGCGGGTCTTTACCTTTTTCTCCTCCTTCTCTTCTTTTGCTTCCTTCTCTTTCTTTGCTTCCTTCTCGCCACCAGCAGCTGAATCGGCTTCCTGCACCGGGGCCACCTCGTATTCGATCTTCGCAAGGTAGAGCTCATTGATCCCGCCAGCCTCGCGGAATTTCCTGAGAGCTGACGGCAGGTCTCCCTGCAGCACTGCAAGATGGCCCTCGATCTCAGCAACCGCCTTCCTCAGGCGCTCGAGCCGCGAACGGTAAGGATTCCCCGCCTTTTTGCCCGCCTCCTCGATGCGCTTCTTCTCTTCCTTCGCCAGGCCCTCCTCCGGCTTCTTTTCTCCATCCTTCTTCGCGGCACGCGCCTTCTCAACCTTCCCGGTTTCGCTGTCTTTTGCCGCCTTCACCGCTGCCTCGCGCTCACTTTCGAGAGCGTCGAAACGATCCTTCAGAGAGATCAGTATGGAGATCCCGTTTTCGGTGTCCTTGTTGCGGACATAGGCTGCGCCCAGGTGCCTCAGTCTCTTTACCTGCTCCTCTTCGACAGCCGTTGGCGGGAGATAGCGGGTGCGGGAAAGCCCGATCAGCTGATCCCAGAGCTCATAGCGGGAGAGCACCTCGAAGAGACGGCGGCGGCCGTAGTTGGTACTCGACCCTCTCCTGCTGAGGGTGTTGTACTTCGGGTGGCGGGGCAGCTCGATCATGTTCTTCGCAAGGCTGAGCGCCTCCCCTGCCCGCCCTACATACATGAGATTACGAATCAGCCACTCGTTATTGTGAGCAAAATTATGGATCTGGTCCGGCAGGACAAGGTCCTTCATCATCTGCGCGTGGTCTACGCGGGCGGAGGCCTCCTGCTGCCAGGCCGCATCATCGTAGCGCTTGAGCTTGGAGAAAATATGACCACCCATATGCCACATGTGGGCGATCGAGGGTGACGCCTGGCCATTGCGGGCCGCCGAGGCGAGAGCGCGGCCCGGCTCCTCGTTGTCCCAGAGATGAATCCTGTAATGGTGGGCAGGGTGCATCGGGGACTCCTTGAGGATCTGGTCGATAAGAGCATCGACGGCAACGTGGCTGGTAATCCGGACACCACGCCATGAGCTCTGCCACATATGGCACACCAGGAAAGCCCGCGCCTCAAGATCGACCGGAAACTTCTGGATGATGCGGTCAAGCGCATCGAGGTAATTCTCCCGGCGTTTCTTCTCCCGGTCATTTTTTTTGCCGCCGTCCTTATCTTTCTTCGCCCCCGCATCCAGGAACCCCTTGAGGGCGCCGATGTACATACGCTCACGCTCGCCGGCATCGGCCTTGAGCTTCTCAGCCTCTTCGATGAACTGGCGGGCGCGTTTTTCGTTGTTCGGGTTTGCCATGGCCATGCCCCAGTAGCTCATCGCCAGCTTCGGATCGAGAGCAGCAGCCTGCCTGAAGCTCCGTTCCGCCTCGAAATACCAGAAGCCATGCAGCTGGCCAACACCCTGGTTGATAAAGGCCTGTACCTCGGCATTCTCCGTGGTAACCGGGAAACTCACCCCCCCGGTTCCCTTCATCAGGTAGGCACTCTGGCGGGGCCCCTCGTTGAAGGCTTCGCCATGGTAGGAGTGCCCCTCGGGCACCTTCTCATCTTCAGCCGGCCTGGCCCCCGGTTCCTGGGCAGAGCTGGGGCAAGAGCCGGTAAGAAGGAAGCCAACCAGGATACTGAGCTTTATAATCGCCCCAGTGGGCAACCCGGTTATGGATCTTCGATTCGCCGGGATTCTCATGGGGCCCTGTTTCCTGTTCCGCTTGTTCAGCTTGCCTTAAAGGTGCTGCCAGGCAATTTTTACAGTCCGTTTTGCCCTGCCCGGGCACTGAAATAAAATGCTCAGCAGGCAGACGGAGATCCCGGCAAGTCCTTTGAATTCAATAGTATACGACTTTTGACAATGGTCCGCTGCTGATTTTATTCCTGCCGACTGAATCCCCAGAGTTTATGATTGAGATGTTTGGGGTTTGATTGCAATCCGGCAGATTCAGTGGGATCTACAGGAAAACAGGAACAGGCACTCCTGGCATCCCGCTGGGGCAGAAAATCGACAAACGAGTATTCATGCGATCCTTCCTTCTCCTTTCAACAGTATTCAGCACCCTGGTGCTTCTTGCCGTCCTGGAATCTTTATCCTCGGCCGGAGAAGATGCTGATGTGCAGGGCAACTTCGGGTCACCGATTCCAGGGCTCAATGCCGGCCAGCTGGCGACCTTCGAATTCGGCCGCTCTGTTTTCAAGAAGGTGTTCACCCGCGCGGAGGGACTGGGGCCTCATTTCAACTCAGCCTCCTGCATGTCCTGCCACGAAGACCCGGTGGAAGGCGGCTCTTCGCAACGCTACCGGGACTTCTTCCTGGCCGGGAAATTTGCCCCTGGAGGCGGACTCGAAAAAATATATCCGGACTGCACCGAGTTCAATGAACCGCTGCAGAACTCTGAGTGTTGCCTCCCCAGCATGGTGATCCCGCACTTCGGGCCCAAGGGTACCCGTAACGTGCCGATAGCAAGTGGCGTTGAACACCCTCGCCTCGACCAGGCAGACGTGATTGCCCGTCGAAACGCCCCGCCCATGTTTGGCATAGGCCTTTTCCGCCTGGTCGCCGACGAAGAGATTCTCTCACGGGCCGACCCGGAAGACAGCGATGGAGATGGCATCTCGGGCAAGATCAACCGGATCGAAGATGAGGACGACCAGATTGGGCGATTCGGCTACAAATGCCAGACCGCCAGCATCGAGGCCTTCAACCGCGGCGCCCTCAACAACCAGATGGGCATCACCAGCAATTCTATCGAGTTCGCCATGGGACCGGGTGGTAACGAATCCTATTTCCTTGATGAGTTCTTCGGCACAAAGACCGCCTACGCCCAGGTTGCTACACCCCGGGATGTCCTGGTCGACTTCGATGGTGTCAGCGATCCGGAGCTCAGTCGCGGCGAATTGATCGCTCTCGTTTTCTTCCAGGAGAACCTCGCCGCGCCCCTGCGCGGAAGAGTCACCTCCAACGTAAGGCGGGGCGAAGCGATCTTCGAAGCGCTGAACTGTTCAGGCTGTCATGCCCCGAGCCTGGATACACCCCTGGGCCTGATCTACCCCTATACGGACCTCCTGCTGCACGACATGGGCGCGGAGCTTGCTGATGGAATCACCATGAAAGAGGCCCTTGGAAACGAATTCCGAACCCAGCCACTCTGGGGTCTTTGCCAGCACCCGCCCTTCCTTCATGACGGCAGGGCCGCCACTGTGCGCGAAGCTATTCTTCTGCATGGCGGAGAGGCAGAGACCGCAAGGAACGCGTACGCGGAGCTGAACGAACAGGACACCCTGATGCTGCATCGGTTCCTCGAATCTCTTTAAGAAAGCCCCGGCATGAAAACCATTCTCAAAATATCGAATGCGCTCCTGCTCCTGGGCATCATCCTGCTTGCCTGTCACCTCGGATCTCCATCGGCCCGTGGACGGGTCGAGCTTGGCGACAACCCCGCCAATGAATTCATCCGGGGCGACGCCAACGACGACGGGATCCTGAACATCAGCGATGCCGTCTTCATGCTCTCCTTTCTCTTTCTTGGCGATGAACAGCCGGAATGCCTTACCGCAACCGATGCTAACGACGATGGAACCGCCAATATCACCGATGTGATCGTCGTCCTGAATTTCCTCTTCATGGGTAGCGATGTCCCTGCTTCCCCGTTCCCGGAACCGGGAGAGGACCCGACGCCGGATCTCGGCTGCAGGGAGGACCCCCTTCCATATCTGCCCCCCGCAGGATCCCTCGGCGGACCGGACCGGGACCTCAACGACCTCGAATCCCTGTCCTGGAGACGCGGCCGGCTGATTTTTGACGACTTCTTTTCCACCACCGCCGGACTCGGCCCCCTGTTCAACGGAGATTCCTGCCGCGGTTGCCACCTGACGCCCATTATCGGTGGAGCCGGAGGGCTCGATGTCGACGTGGTTCGATTTGCCCGGCTGGAAGAAAACGGCGAGGTCGTCCAGCTCGAATCCGGCCCGGCCGTTTCACGGCTCTCAATTCATGGAATCTCCCGCGACGAGGTAAACTCCGAAGCCAACATCATCGAAACCCGGCAAACCCCCTCTCTGCTCGGCCTCGGAATGATCGACCGCCTCCCACGGGAAGCCATCCTCGCCAACGCCGACCCTGCAGACGCCGATGGAGATGGCATTTCAGGACGGGCTCCTGAGCTCAACGGCAGGATCGGACGATTCGGGCATAAAGCCGGCGTCCCCAGCCTGCAGGACTTCTGCGCCGATGCATTGATCAACGAGATGGGTATTACCGTAAATGGTGACCTGGCGGATTTTGCCGTCGGAGTTGACACCGACTCCGTCAATGACCCGGAGATCCCTGACCAGGACTTTATCGATCTCGTATTTTTCACAAGCCACCTTGCGCCGCCGCCAAGATCCTTCCCCCAGGATGCAAGCCTCAGGGCCCGGATCGGGAAGGGCGAAGAGAACTTCATCGAAATCGGTTGTGCCTCCTGCCATGTCAGCAGCCTGGCAGGAGCCGAGGGCCCGGTAGAGGCCTACTCCGATTTCCTCCTGCACGATGTGGCAGATCCCGATCGCCTCAATGTGCCGGAGGGCGATGCTGAGCCTTCAGAGTTCCGTACCGCGCCGCTGTGGGGGTTGCGATTCACGGGCCCTTATATGCACGATGGGGCAGCAGAGTCTGCACGCGATGCGATCCTGCTGCATTTCGGCGAAGCCACCGCAGCGAAAACAGCCTTCCTCTCTCTGAATTTCGATGAGCAATCGAAGCTCATCGAATTCCTGCTCAGCCTCTGAGTCCTGCCCCCCAGGTCACTCGCCAAAGAGCCTGGCCCTGCCGTAGGTAGACTGAGCCGAAGTGCACCAGATTGCCACCGAGTTGAACATCCCCGGCTCTATTGCCAGGGGCAGAACAACCTCGAAATCCTCGCCGATATAGGGCCTTGAGCGCCCCAGGTGGGGACTGACCGCCGTACCTCCGAGAATAGCGTGAAAGTCAGTGGTCTGGTTGTAGACCCAGACCACGACATCCCTGGGACCCTGTCCATCGTAGAAAAATCCGCGCAGGCGAAGGGACCCATCGCTCCAGTGCTCAATACGCCCCCGGACCCCGTGCATAACCATCTGGAATCGTCCGCTTCGAAGCAGGCGCAAGGGCTCATGCTGAAGGCTCTCACAGGAGCGATAAACCGGGTTGGCCGCAAAGTCCAGGTAGGTAACCAGGTCCTCGAGCTCTGTGTCCGACATGCGCGCACGAGTCCAGAAGGGCATCCCGTTGCCCAGCAGACCCGGTGCGAAGGCAAAATCCCCGGGGGAGGCTCGTGGCCCGGAAAGACGGACATAGCGGCGTACCAGGTCAGGATCGAGGTCGCGGCCCCAGAGCGAAGCGGCTCGCCCCGCCACCCCGTCTTCTCCATACCTTCCATGGCAGCTCTCACAGGCACGCGAAAACAAGCTGCAGCCCTCGGCAGGGTCGCCCCTTGGCGGACCGGAGATGCGGGGTGAGTCAACCTGGTAGCGCAACTCCGCAACAGGAGCGCCCGCGGCGCCAAGAGAATCCAGGAAGGCGAGGTATTGCAGGCAGGACTCCTCCCTGGGATCAAGTGCCGGAGCCTCCATCCAGTTCACCCTGCATTGGTTGAGCGCATCGACGAGATTTGTAACCTGGCCGTTGAAATAGGACAAACGACGGGCCGCATCTCCAAGCCCATGCCCGGCAAACAGGGGACCTTCCAGGCCCTCCTCTGAGATCGATTCAAGTGCATGACAAAGCCCGCAATGGAGGCTGTTGCCGTTTTCATCGGGAGAGAAAAACCTGTCCTCCCCACGCCTGAGCAGAAGCGATGACTCGCACTCTGCGAGCTCCTCGGCGTCAAGGGGTTCAATCCCCACCGAGTTGCGGACAAAGAGCGCCTGCAGAAGATGAATGGCATCGGTGATGTTGATTCGGCTGTCATGATTGATATCCGCAGCCGGGGTGCAGATCAGGGCACGGCCCTGGTTAAAAAAATAATCGAGGAGATACTGGGCATCACCGACCTCGAGACGGTTGTTGCCGTTCACATCTCCGCGAAGCGGAAGCCCCTGCTGAGAGCATAGTGAAATAGGTAAAAACCAGACCAGCAGGAAGCAGGCGCAAATATTGTAAAAGCGCATACGAAACCTCCGGGCCCCACGAAACCGCTAGCTTCGCTGGCCCTGACGATACGAATGGAGAAACCAGCGAAGGCTTCAGACCATTCGCCCAGCTGGCAATCCAACCCTGGATCTCCTGTTCATCCAATTTCACCCCTCAAAATTGCGCTGTGCACGCAAAATCGGGCTGAAAAATCTGCCGGGAGGCGCAATCAGGCCAGCATCTCTTTGACTACGTTTCCATGGACATCGGTAAGTCGATAGTCCCGGCCCTGGAACTTAACCGTAAGCTTCTTATGGTCAATGCCAAGCAGGTGGAGCATCGTGGCGTGGAAATCGTGAATCTCGAAGATGTTCTCAGCGGCGTTGTAGCCCAGCTCATCGGTATTTCCGTAGGAGATACCGCCCTTGATGCCACCACCGGCCATGAACATCGAATAGCCCTTGATATGATGGTCTCGTCCGTTGCCCTGGGCCATCGGAGTTCTGCCGAACTCTCCTCCGAAAACAACCAGGGTGTCCTCGAGAAGCCCCCGCTGCTTCAGGTCCTGGATCAGGGCGGCCGTCGCCTTGTCGACCTCTCCCGCGGTCGTCTTCACGTTGTTCTTGATACCACCATGATGGTCCCAGGCGCGATGATAGACCTGGATGAACCGAACTCCGCGCTCAGCCATGCGTCGTGCCAGGATGCAATTGCGGGCATAGGATCCAGGTCTTTCGGCATCCTTGCCATAAAGGTCCATGATTCCCTTGGGTTCCTTGGAAAGATCAAAAGCGTCTCGAGCCTGGCTGCTGGTCATCAGGCGAAACGCTGCCTGGAAATTCTTGTCCAGCAACTGGGCATTCTCCGTGGCCTCGAAATTCTTGACCGTCTGGTCGACCACGTCCCGCATCCGGCGCCGGCGGTTGAGCCGAGCAGTGCCGATATCATCCGGGGGCAACAGGTCAGGCACCTGGAATTCCGGCTTGGAAGGATCTGCCATCAGGGCAAAAGGATCGTGCGCTTTGCCCAGGAAACCACCTGCCTGTCCGTTGGGCAGATTGCCGCCGCCCCGCCCCATGGTTTCCGGCAGTACAACAAACGGTGGCAAGTCCGTCTTACGACCACGCAAGTAACTCATGGCCGCACCAGCATGTGGATAATTCACGCCCCCGCTGAACTGGCGACCTGTCTGCATCATCTGCCAACCTGCATCGTGTACGGCAGCGCTGG
>CAJWZY010000056.1 GCA_913050545.1 uncultured bacterium
AACAGGTAATGGGCAATCCGCTCCCGCGCGTTGGTCGGATTGTTGTGATGGTCCTCGAGGTTGAACTTCCTGATCCAGCCGTTGATGGGTTTGTCGCGAGGAGCGACGACCCGGAAGCTGCCATTCCAGCTGCCGCGCGCCCAGGGGCTGCCGGAGAACCTCATGGCCGCCTCGTGGTAGATCGTTGTACCACCGAAACTGAACGACCCATCGATCAGGTCATTCGAAAGCCGCTTGCGGGTTGTAAGGCGCGATTCGTTGTAGGCGCTCGTATGGAACCGGTAATCGTGAAAACGGGTGCTGGGCGACCTGGTGGCTTCCTGGGAATAGACGAAATAGCGCCTGTCGTGAATGCCTGTGGCGGGTGGGTTGAGCACCATGGGATGGGAGCGCCGGGCGATATCCACCGGGTAGCGTCCTTCGTTGCCGGCGGCATCGGTCGCTTCGATAAAGAAAATGACCCGTGAATTAACGCTCTGGGCAGGGATCGTACCCTCCCAGGTACCGGCGCCGATATTCTCCATGGCGACCGTTGCGGGATTCGTCGTGGGATTGTTTCGAGACCAGCGAAGATTCACGCTCTCAACTCCGTCGGAATCTTCCACCCGCACCCGGACGCGGACGTTCTCCCCCCCGATCGGCACCTGGGGGCTCTGGTCAAGATCCGCCAGCACCGGCCCGAGGTTCACACCAGCGCCATTCACGAACACTCTCATGCTGACACTGTTGACGGCCCCGGGGGTGCCGAGGTTATCAGGAACATTGAGCTCGTGGGTCTTCGCCAGCTCGTGCTTGTAGCCGTGGGTGTTGAGCGTCTGGGAGCCGATCTGCCATTTCGCATCGAAGACCACCAGCAGATCCTGCCCTGTGGCGAAGGAGCGGGTGCCGCTGTTGGAGCTCTCGATCCGGTTGACCTTATTGTCACCACGCCCCGAAGCGATGATCTTGAGCGAGCCGGCGCCATCGATCGCGTCAGTGGTGGTGCGCCCGCTTCGAATGTGGGTACCCTGCAGCACCCAGCCGCTGGTGTTCGTATCGAAGCCCGTGTTGACGATCCGCTCATCTCCTCGAACCACATCCGACGGTACCCGGTTCACCAGGCTTGGAATGAAGCTCAGATCGGAGCTCTGCAGCGAATTGTTGTGGACCTGCACAGCCAGGATGTTCTCTCCCTCAACAAGCAGGTTCCTGAAATTAGCAATCGACTGCTCCTGCAGGCTCGGTTCACCGAAAGCAGGTGCCCCCGCGTTAAAATTGCTTGAATTCATATTATAAGAGGCCACCTGGGTACCGTTGAGATAGGCGATAAAGCCATCATCAACCGTGACCTTCACTACCAGCTCCGTGATCTCATCGATGTCCTCGGCCGTAAACGTCTTCCTGCAGAAAATGCTGAGGTAATTACCCCGCATGTCGGTAAGAACCGTCCGGTCGTCGTTGTCACCGAAGCCGATCCCGGTCTGACCCCTCAGCCAGCCGGAATCATCGAAATCGAGATCCTTCCAGTTCACGGGCGGGGCCCTGGTGCCCTTGAAATAGGTCCACACTTCATCGGTGTCGACGATGGGGAAGTCCTCGCTCGCCGAGCCGCCCTGCAGTACCGAGACGTTGTCGACCACGGTAATCCCCCGGCTCAGAAGAAGCAGGTGAAGCTCGGAGTCTCCACTTGAGTGACGCCCGCTGTAGGAGAACCGGGTGACCTCGGCCTTGTCTGAATCATCGCTTGCATCCCAGGCCATACCGAAGCGGTTGTCCTGCAGCGGATCGATGAGCTCGATGGATGAGCCATGGCCGTCAGCCCAGCGCGGCCAGTCGCCGCCATCGAAATAGCGCACCGTGTCGACCGTTCGGCCAAGCCCGTCCTGGAGCGTGATCCGCTCACCCCGGTCACTGAGGCTGCCGAAGTCATCGAGCGCATCCTCGTCAACGGGCCCGAGAACCGCATTCTCGGGCAGGTCGTAGACCGACCTGATCAGCGCCGGGTCCCGCGCCACGACCAGGTATTCACCCGGGGGCAGAACAATATTGTCGGGAAAGTCGAACTCGATTCCATTGGTGAATTCCCAGCCGGTGAGATCGACCGGGTCGCGCGAGCGGTTGTAGAGCTCGACGAATTCACGGTCGTTATTGTTGTCGATGGGGTGGTACATGATCTCGTGAATCACGATGCTGGTGTTCACATCCAACCTGTTGGAGTCGCCCCTGGTCGGCTCGGCGGCATCGCGCATCTCCCCGCCATCGGGGACCCGCGCCTCGCTCAGCCCGTCGTGGCTCGGGCGGAAATTGACCGCGTCAACGGTCCGCCCGCCGCGCGGCTCGATGAGAGCGACGAAGACATTGTTTTCTTCCTCGGTGACTGAAAAGTTCAACCCCAGCTCCGCTTCCGTGTAGCTGAGATACCCTCCTGCGGGAATCACCGCTCCTTCAGCCAGGAGAATCTTCTCCGGGTTGTTCCGGTCATCGGTGAGGTAATAGCCCGCGAGGTCGAAGTCCTCGGCGCCGGGGTTGTAGAGCTCGACCCAGCGCTCATCGGTACCTCGGAAGAAACCTTCGTTGATCTTCACTCCCAGCGGCGGCCGGCAGACCCCGGTAGGCTCTTCCTCTACCTTCTTACCCGGGTCGGGATCGTTCCCGTCCCCGGGAGTAGAGATGACCTCCCCGGTGATCTGGATGTTTCCGAGGGTAATAGAGCCCGTGTCGCAGCCGGCCTGCGATGTCATGGCCAGCCCGATGTAGACATTGGGGCCATGCGCCCAGGTTGTCCTCGAGGCCACGGCAACACCCAGGGTCCTCCAGCTCCTGCCGGTCTCCGAGGTTGAATAATAGGTCGTTATCGTATTGCCGCTTCGGCGCAGACGGAGCCAGAGGGGTTGCCCGTCAAAGGTGGCCTGCACCTCATCGTTATCCCCTTCGTGGATGGTTCTCCTCGACGCCTTTGCCCCGCCGGGGGCGGGAGTGTCCTGGAGAAAAACATAGGCGGACCGGTCAGAGAGATCGTGGCGAGCCATGATCCCCGCCTTCCCACCGGCCTGGCCCGGGGTCCAGTTGCGCGCAAGGAGGCGGCACCTGACATCGAAATTGCCCCGGATCTGGACATAGGCGAAATGAAACTGGTCACCACCGGCCCAGATATCATTACCCGAGGCGACCATCTCGTACTGCTGGTCATCGCCGGCGCCGTTCACCGTAAAATCCCCGGGGGTGCAGGGTTCACCTATGTCATGGTGACCATGAAATTCTCCCACCGCCAGGCCGAGAACAGGCCCGGGCGGAAGGGTGACCGTCTGCTGCCCAAACGCCTCCCAGCAGGGATTCAGAAGGCCGGGAGAGCCGCCGAGATCACTCGACTGGACCCAGCTGTCTGGATCATCCTGCTCTGTATAAGGAGCCCCAAGCTCCAGGGAGTGGCCCAGGCCATCGGCCCCGACCGGCCACTTGCCGCGATCGTTGTATTCGACCCTGAGGATCGTCCGTCCCCCGGTATTACAGATCTCGATGTCCTCTCCGCCGTTGGAGAGGGAATTCCCGCTCTCACCATCCCAGGCCCAGTCGCCAACAGTATTCTGGATACCATACCTGTCCCTGATAGCGGCCTGGTCAGCACAAACGACGAGAAAAGCATGTCCCTCCATCCAGGTTCCCTCGGGGAACACGAAGCTCACTCCATCGCAGATCATGAAACCGGAGAGATCGAGCGGATCGGGGTTCTCGTTGAAGAGCTCGATGAACTCAAAGCGCCTCTGCTCCTCACCCCGCGGTGAGTACATGATCTCAGAGATCGTCAGCGCCTCCAGCCCACCACCAGTCAGCGCAAAAAACGACGCCAGCAGGAGGGCTCCGTAAAACTTCCTCGTCAGGAAATAAGGCATCTCGATCGACTCCTAAAAACTGGCTCAGATCGTCCGGGAGAAATATTGCCGGTACCCCGGGCGCTTTCGCTCATCGCCGGGCAGCGGAAGTATATTTAAAATACAGAACCCATTCCCTCACTATCCCCCAACCGGGGATGCACAAGGCTGGAAAGGACTTATATTACACGCAAAAGCGGGGCAGGGGAAATCCCCGCGAGCGAGCTGGCGACAATTGCCGACAAGGTCGCTGCATACGGCCAGCTCCCGGGCCTGTTGATTCCGGGATTCCCTGTCCCGGGAGAGATCAGGAAAGAGACACCAGGCACTTGTAGAGATTCAGCAGGAACACCCTGTTGTCGACACCGGCGTAAGCAAGCTCGCCTCCCATGCGCGAGAAGGACTTGCAGAAACGCACGTAGTAGGCGGGATTGTCCTTCGGCGGCTCTCCCTTCGACCAGTCCCAGGTCGACTCTGCAAGATCGTTCACCACGATGAGGAAATCTTCCGGGGAATTGCCCCCACGGCGGGCCTGGTTGCGGGCCATCGAGATGGATTTCTCGAAGATCATGGGTGACATCACCGAGGAGCCGACGCTCAGGTAAACCCCCCCATCGAGATGGCTGATCGTGTCGGCATATAGCAGGAAGTCTGTCATCGACACACGGCCCACGGCGCCGCCGGACAACATCGGATGGGGGTAGATGATGTCCTGCCCGATTCCCGGGTGGACGCTGAAGCGGGCACCTTCGCGGCAGCAGGCCGCCTGGATACTGCTTGAGGAATGAGGGTGGGGTATTTTCAACCAGCCGGGCTCGAGACCCGTGCGCTCCATCACCTCGATGAGGTCCACTGCCGCGGCTGCCCGGGCGGCCGGGCCTGCACCTCCAGCGAGGCCCGCCTCGACAATGGCCCCCAGCTCCTGGCGCGAGGGAATCTCGATTCCCTCATCGACGATCATCCTTCCTACCGACTCCCCGTACCCGAGGCCGGCAAGAGCGCCGGCGAGGAGAGCCCGCCCCAGGTGGGCCCCGGTTTCCTCCCACATGCCGAATTGCCCCCGGCTGACATAGTGTTTCACGTCCTCGCAGGTACTGCCGAGGAAGGCAAATTCCCAGTCATGGATCGAACCCGCGCCGTTGGTGGCAATGTGCTGCAGCCAGCCCTGCCTGACCATCTCAGAGAGAACAGGACCCAGCCCGTTCCTGATGAGGTGGGCGCCGTGGCAGATCACCACGGGAGCATTCCTGCGCCGGGCCTCGACAATCCGCTCGGCGGTGCGCTCGATCACCCCGGCGGCGGACCCGGGATCGGGAGCCGGCGAATCCGGGCCAAGCATGACCTCACCGGCATCGAGCTTGTTCTGTCTCGAGCCTACCGGAAAAAATTCCAGCCGCGATCGGTCAAACCCTTTTTCTTGCACCGCGGTTCCTGTTCTCCCGGTTGGGTAAAGGAGGCGCCTAGTAAACCAGCAGGCTCAACCTACCGACGAGCTTTCTGCCTTGCAAGCCTGCAGAGAAAACTCCTCCTGCAGAAACTCCCCCACAACATTCGCAGCACCGGCATGATGGGCAAACTGGAGATGGAGGCACTTCACGAAGTTCCAATCCCTGATTCCACCGATCCCGGTCTCCCGGTAGACCTTCTCCCAGCCTCTCTCGATGACCACCTCGCGGTGCTCCGGGAGCAGGCTCTCCCAACGCTCGAGGCCGTATTGCCTGTGATTTTCGTGGTAGGCCTCCCTGAATTCCGGGTCCGCCCCGATCCGCTCCTCGATCTTCCCGATCCAGCCGTAGGACTCGAATTCAGAGACCTGGCGAATCAGGGACCGGCAGGTCAGCCAGTAGAGCGTAGGGAAAGGAGAGAGAACCTTCCCCTCTTCAGACAAGGAAAGCGGGTAGTACCGGATGACCTGCGGATGACCGGCAGGACAATAGGCCTCCACCTTCAGAACACCACTTGGCCGGCGCCCGAGCTGGGCCTCGAGCATGGAGAGGTCCTCCTCGCTGGCAGTGGCTGTCGCCTCGATCCGTTCTTTCATTGAACAGGCTCCTCGCTCCCGAATGTCTCGCTCTTTTTCATGGTCTTACTGTCCCGGGACCAATCCGGCCTGCACCCTTTGAAATTTGGCTGTACCATAACGACCATGATGATAGCCTTGGGATTCGTTCGCCGGGTAAAAAATCGTGGGCTGCTATCCCGGCTCCTTTTAGAATAAACTTTCCGCCCCCTGCAGGGACAGACACCCGGCAGGTATGTAAACGAGTCTTCTTTTCCGGCATTTGTACTGACCAGGATAAACCAATGACTTCTTTCCGCCTTTCAACGGCCTTGATACCTATAGCCTGCATCTCGCTCCTGCTGTTCACCCTCCCGGCGAACGGCCAGGAAGAAGGCGTCGACAAAAAAACCCTCTCGAAAGCCCTGCGCTCACCGAACTCTCTCATCCGGCACGACACCTGGTCCAAGATGAACCCGGAGGACAAGAGCCAGTTCAGCATGCTCGTCAAGATCATGTCCAAGATGGCATGGTTTGACCGCGACGGGACCATCAAGGCGCTGGCCACTGCCGCCAGCGACGAGGTGCTTGAGAAAATGATCAGCACCCTCAAGAAGAACAAAGACCGCGCGGTTCGCCAGGGGATGGCTGTAGCCCTGGCAAAGATGGATGACCCCATCTTTTACAAGCATCTCTACGAAGCCCTTGATGACAAGGACCCCACCGTTCGCAGGGTCGTGGTGCACAGCCTGCGGGTGCATAAAAAACCCGAGGCCGTCGATGCCCTCGTCAAGCGCTTCCAGAAAGAAGATGACCCTGTCGTAAAGACCTTCCTCGAGCAATCTCTCAATGAGCTGACCCAGGCCTTCCGCGGCCCCAATCCGCTGCACTGGCTGTCCTGGTGGGAGACGGCGAAGAACGATCCGGACTACAAGCTCGGCGAAACAGATGACGACGCCAAGAAGGCGGCCGAAGATCTGGGCCACAAGCTCAAGAAGCGAAGAACCGTTTCGATCCTCGGAGGTGTCACCATCGAGTCCTCAGAACGAGGCTCAGGAATCGGGGTACCGATCCTGATCATTCCGCCCTACGGCTACAGCGAAAACATCATGCTGCCGTTTCTCTCCGGGCTCGAACAACGGCACAAGCTCCACTACATCAAGCTGCCCCCGGTCAAGAGCTTCAAGAACCTGCGCGTTGTGAGCGCCAAGCAGATCCCCTATTACCCGATCGACCAGCTCGTCGACGCCTTCGAAGACCTCCGCAAGCAGACCAAGGAAGAGCGCTTCGCGATCATGGCCTGCGGCATGAACAGCTGGATCGCCATGCGGTACGCGAAGAAATACCCCAGGTCCATTGCCGGGATCCTGCTGGTTGCACCCATTTCCGGGGTCAAGGAATACGCCAGGGCGACTGACCGTTTCGAAAAAATGGGGAAAAGCAGAAAAGATACCGAGATGCACTATTTCGGGCTGACCCGACGTTTCAACTCTCAAACCGGCGAGAGCAATCTCGACAGCTACCAGCGCGAGAACGAAATCACCAAGTGGGATGGTGAAGGCGGTTGCATCGACCGGCGCTCCTGGAGCCTCTTCTTCCATGATCAAAGAGATTACGTCGCCAGCATGCTCTACCCGGTCAAGAACCACCGCATGGGCAGCGTAGCGATTCCTGATTTCGACCTCTTCAAGGAAAAGAAACCCGGCCTGAGAATCCCGACCCTGGTGATTTGCGGCAAGTCGAGCCTCTATACCAGCGCCGATGACTGCAAGGGAATCGCCAAGTACTACCGCGGGCTCTGCCTGGTATACGGCTACTCTTCCTGCATGCCCTTCTGTGAAGAATCCAAGCGTTTCAACAAGGACGTCGCCGGCTTCCTCAAGAAATTTACCCGGGTAAAAAAGTCGAAAAAGTAGCGACCCTGCCCGGAAAAAGAATCGCCCCGGAGAAAACCGTGAAATACAGAAAACCCAGCGGCGGCAGGCCCTTTGCATTCCTTCCGATGATCCTGGCTGCCGTCCTGTTCCTTCCCGCCACAGCCGCCACCCAGACCAGGCGCTCCTCGAAGACCCGCCTGAGCCGTGATGAGCAGATCGAGGCCGCGCTCCGCAAACGCACCCAGAAAATCCAGGACCAGTACTGCCGCGATCTCGTGCGGGTCGCCAACTGGGCAGCGCTCCAGGGGCTCAAGAAGGATGCAGGCGCCCTGGTAGACAGGATCAGGAAAATCAATCCCGGCTATTCAAAGCTCGATGCTGTTGTTGAAAAGATCGAGAAGGCCGAAGAGGAAAGCGACGAGGGGAAGAACGAGAAAAACGGCAAGTCCCTCCTCACCCGCCTGAAATCAGCCGACAAGAAGCAGGGCTCGGAGCTGGTGAAGCTCGCGACCGGCTGTATGAAGGTCGGCCTCTTCACCAGGGCCTTTGACATGATCAGCCATGTCCTCGAGATCAGCCCCGATGATTCGAAGGCCCGCAAGATCCTCGGTTTCAAAAAAGACATCAAGACCAAGGAATGGATCAGCACCTGGGAATACTACCAACGTAAAAAGAACTTCCTCACCAAGGAAGGCTGGTTCGAGAAGAAAAAAAAGAAAGACTTCGACAAGGGGCTACGCCCCTACAAGGGCAAGTGGCTCTCGGCGGAACGTGAAAAATCGATTCGCACCCGCAACGAATACGCCCCCTATACCGTCAAGAGCGAGCACTTCGAGGTGCAGACCAACATGGGACGGGAGAGGGCCTGGGAATTCGCCCTGAAGCTGGAGGATTTCTATACCCAGTTCTTCCGCGTTTTCATCGGCTACTACGACCAGATCGCTGGAGCCAAGCTGCTCTTCAACCGTCCGGACCTCAAGAAGATGCACCTCGTGATCCTCTTTCCCAGCCACAACGATTACCTCACCCATGTCAAGCAGGAGAAAGGTAACGACAAGCTGTTGAGAGAATCAGCCGGTTTCTATTCCGGCAGCGACCGCAAGTCGCGGTTCTACTGGTCTAAGAATGAAGAGGAGACCTACCGAACCTTCTATCACGAGGTCGCCCACCAGCTCTTCGCCGAAACCAAGGCCACCCGCAGCAGTGGAAGCCGGGGAAACAACTGGGTCGTTGAAGGCATCGCGGTTTATATCGAGACCTGGAAGAAAATCGAGGGCAGCTGGGTGCCGGGGTATGAACTTGATGGCAACCGGATGAAGATCGCCCAGCGCTTCCTGGCCTCCAACGGCAACTGGAGCCTCCAGGGCTTTGCCCATATCGATAACGAACAGTTCCACAAGGTTAACAGGGGGCTCAACTACTGCCTCGCCGGCGCTCTCTGCCACTTCTTCATGCACTACAACGACGAGATCTACAAAGAGGACTTCGTTCGCTTCCTCAGCGCCTACTACATGGGAAAGGTAAGCAACGACTCCCTGCCGGAATTTATCAAGGTGGAGGGCGGCGGCGGCTTCAATGCCCTCGAGAAGCAGTTCAAGGAATACATGGCCACCCTGGGCGAGAAAAAGCCCGAAGCAGAAGAA
Source organism: uncultured bacterium (assembly GCA_913050545.1). GTDB lineage: Bacteria > Planctomycetota > UBA8108 > UBA8108 > UBA8108 > UBA8108. Next base: position 9,368 of record CAJWZY010000056.1, read on the forward strand.
GAGCCTGACGACACCCTGGATGAGTAACCCTGCACCGGCACCTGCCGGGATTTCACCACGCGGGGCAACACTGGCCTGCCACCGGCTGGAGAGCTATACTCTGCGGCGATGCGACAAACCTACGCGACCTCTTTAATCACCTTCACACTTCTGCTCTTTCCGGCCATCGCCCGCGCGCAATGCGTCATGTGAGGCGAGAGCATTGGCTCCGGTGCGGCGTCAGGATTCAACTGGAGCATTCTCTTCATGATGGGGCTCTTCCTCTGCATGCTGGGCTTTGTCATCGGCTTCCTCTACAAAAGCGCCCGGCAAAGCGACCGCAAAAATATGGCAGACGCCCCTCCTGCCGGCCCGCAAGGCTAGCCGGCTCTTACTTCCTTGCCACGGGAATGAAACCGATCGAGG
>CAJWZY010000057.1 GCA_913050545.1 uncultured bacterium
CCCAGGGTGCGGGCCTCAATGAAGTCGCTCACCAGGATCCCCTCCTCGTGGTAAAAGACCTGCGGCGCGATACCCAGCCCGGCTGCGGCCTCCTGGCACACAAGCTCGTTGCGGCGGTCGATACCGAGAATCCGGTGGTCTCCACAAACCCTGGCCATCCGGTTGCCCCCAGCAGCAATCACCTTGTAGTTGCGGTTGGTAATTCCACCGGGGAGCTCCTCGAGCTCAACGCTCGAATTCCAGCAGGGAAGGGAGAGGATCCTCTCTTTACTCATCTGCCGGCGGGCTCCCGGGCGCCTTCACAGGGCGACTGCGCCCCTCGGTTTTGAGTCGTTCGAGGAGAGCTGCAATTACAAAGATCGATGGTCTCATTCGCATGAGACGTCCTCGCTGCTCCAGCACCCGTCGATACGGCGGAAGAGCCCGCCCCCGGGATTCCGGTTACGGAGCTCAACCGGCAACCTCTCCTCGCGGACATTGTCGTAGCACTCCAGCACGGCGAAACGACGGATCGACCCTGGGATTCCCACCGCGGTAAAACCAGGATGGCCGGTGGCTGGAAATGGCCCGCCGTGGTTCATGGCAGAGCTGACCGCCACCCCGGTGGGCATCTTGTCGTTGAGCAACCGCCCCACCTGCCGCCGCAGGTTCCTGGCGATGGGCTCATAGAGAGCCTCGTCCGTGCCCTCGCTGCAGGAATAGATGCAACCGGTCAGGTTGCCCTCGAAAGCGCCGCTGATGGCGACAAGCTCTTCCTCATCCGCCGCCTCGATAAGCAGCCCGGCATTGCCGAAGGCCTCGCGTTGAAGAGCCTCGGGCTGGCGAACAAAGTCCGCGCCGCTGATGCGAAGAAGGGTGTTCTGAAAACGGAAGCCATCTCCCTCAACGGGATTACCCCCGGTCAGCAACTCTGCACCCGAGGCGACCAGGGCCGCCACAGATTCACCAAGTCCCGACACGACCCTCTCGCCGAGAAGGTAGCCCGGCTCTGCCTCTTCAAAGCCGGAAGTCGCCGCGACGACGAATCGACTGGTAGCTTCCGATTTGAGCAGGACCGTAATACCCGGGTTCGTACAGAACTGCCCGGCACCCATCAGAACCGAGGTGACATACTCGCCAACCAGCTCCTCACCACGGGCTTCAAGAGCGCCGGGAAGGATGAAGATGGGATTGATGCTCGAAAGCTCCAGGTAAATCGGCTTACCCGCCCCATCAGCCGCTGCCTTCAGCGTAAGCCCGGAGGACCGCGCCCCGGTATAGCCCGTCGCGCCAATAGCCGGGTGCGAGACCAGGCTGGCCCCGTCTTCGTGGCTCAGCCTGTAGAGCATCTGCACCATCGCCGGAGGCAGGCCGGTCTCCTCCACTGCGGCAGAGGCTTCCTGCGCCAGCAGGCGGGATGTCCCCGGGTGGCTGGAGTGTGCCTTGGCGATCACAGGGTTGCCTGCAGCGATCGCGGCGGCAAAGTCCCCGCCTGAAATGCCATTGAAGGCCAGGGGGAAATTGTTCGGACCGAACACGGCCACAGCGCCGCCAAGCGGCCCCAGCCGGGCACGAATATTGGTCTCGGTATCAATCGTCACCTCCGCCCAGGTCCCCTCGCGCACAGCCGCTGCAGCCTGGCGAAGCTGCCCGGTGGTCCGTGGGAGCTCGACATCACGCAGCCTCGGACTCAGGGGCAGAGCGGTCTCGATATGTGCTCGCTCGGCAATCTCATCTGCATTCGCATCAATCCTGTCGGCGTAGGCATCAAGAAAAGAAGCCCTCACTCCCGCATCGAGATCGAGCAGCGCCTCTGCCGCACCCGCTGCCGCGTTGACAGCAGCCTCCAGGTCAGCCCTTGAGCTTACGGGGTAGGATTCATCAATCGCCTCCCCTGTACATGGGTCCACCGCCTGGAAAGAACCTGTTGCGTCAGCCTCCCGCCATTCTCCGGCGAGCAGGACTGGATAGTTCGTCATTGCCGACCTCGCTTCTCTTTGAACGTCAAATCAATTTGTGAACGGTTGGATATCGTAAAGAATCCGCCCCTTTTCGTCCATCTGCAGACTTTCCCCAAACACCATATTTCATACCCAGCACCCCCTCCAGGGAACACAGCGAGGCAAGTTTCATTTTTTTCAGCCGACTCCACGATGGCAAATGTAGAATAGAGAGGTGGGTCTTATCCATTTCCCTGGTGGATTACATGCGATGAAAAAATACCTGGCCATCACTCTCATCTTCTTCCTCGGTCTCCTGGCGGGAGTCTGTCTTCGCCACCAGGAACGGATCGTGATGGCCCTCGAGCTCGCCCCGGTCTCCGGGGGAGACGTCAATGGAGACGGGATGGTCAACATCACAGATGCCGTCTACCTGCTGAATTTCCTCTTCACCGGAGGAGAGCCACCGCCGCCGCCGGTTGAATCCCGCCCGCTAACCACCCTCTACGTTACGAGGCATTTCGAGAAGGGCCCGGGCAATGATCCCGGTCTCACCGCGGCCGGCCAGCGAAGAGCACAATTGCTCGCCCAGATGCTCGCCAACACCGGGATCTCCTGCATCATTACCAGCGAGCTTCGCCGAACCATAGAAACCGTTCTCCCCCTGGGCGAAAACCTCTCGCTAGCTGAAGATGAGTTCCAGAAGATCGGAGATATCAACGAGGTGGTTGAATACATCCGCTCCCTGCCGCAGGGCACCACCGCCATTCTTTCTCATCACAGCTTTACCCTGCACCAGATCCTGACAGGTCTCTGTGTTCCGGGGCACGAAAACATCCGCATCAGTGGAAGCGCCTACGACAATCTCTTCATTGTCCTCTTCCCGGCCGGCGGCACACCGAAGCTGCATCATCTCAAGCACGGCGAGCTGCCCGAACCCTGCCCGGTTATCGAACCGGTCCCCCTGCTGCCCGAACGGGATTGAGGCAGCCAGGACGGCACAGGGCAGGGCTCAGTCCGCCGCCAGGCTGTAATCTTCCTGGTGATGGAAGCCATCTACCTTGAGCACGCCGCCGGGATACACCTCCAATACGCTCCAGGCGTTGTTGCCCTTTGCGAGAGCGCCCTCGATGAGCGCAGCAAGAGTGACGTAGTGAACTCCGCCGATGACCTTGTGGTCATTTACGTGATTGTGGCCCTGGAAGACCGCCAGCACGCGGCCGGAATCCTCCAGTATCTTTCTCACCTTCACAGCGCTCTTGACCCCGTAGCTCCCCCCCACATCGAGGCGTTGATGAGCAAAGACGATGGTCGGCCTGGAGTTCTTCTGCAGGTCGGCAGCCAGCCATTTGCGCTCGACGGGAGGAATCTCTGTATCGGTCCACTTGAAGTTTTTCCTGCCGTAGGGCACGCCGTCGGAGCGGAAGCACGCATCGAGAACCACGAAGTGAAACCCTCCGCGATCGAAAGAATAATAGGCCCGCTTCTCCTTCCTGCGCTGACCGCAGCTGGAGAGAAACTCCTCTTTCTTCAATCGCGAGACACAGTGGTTTCCGAGAACATAGTGGCGATCGCCCTTGAAGCGGGCAAACTCCGCCTCGATCTTTTCCACGTAGGCCAGCTCTTCCTCCAGGGTGGGCGCCTCATCGACAAAATCCCCGAGCTCAACAGCAAAGTCTGCCTTCACCTTGTTGAAATGGTCGACAGCCGGACGGATCTTTCGCAGTGAATCACGGTAGTGGCGGTTTCCCGCCGTCACCTTCTCGGCATAGTGCATATCGGTAAGCAGGCCGATCTTCAAAACCGGCGGGGTCTCTTTTTCCGCGGCGGCGCAGGCTGCAAAACCCTGGCTGCCGAGAACCAGCGCGCCACAGCCAAACGCGGTTTCAGCAAGGAAAGTCCTGCGGCTGCCTGGGCGGCTAATATTTTTCGTCATGGTTCATCTCCAGGGAATCGAGCAAGTCCGGATAACCTTTATTCTCCCAACAATCTACATCGACACAACCCGCTCAACCACATCAAGTCGGCCTGCCGGTACAACGGAACAGTACAGGCTCCCCTTTGTCCATGTTAGGATCTCGATCATGACAGGAGGGAAGCAAGGCGGAATCTTTACCGGGTTTGGATTCGGAGCCATCCAGGCCGGGCTCTTCACCCTGGAGGCCCTGCGCGAAAACAACTTCGAGCAGGTGGTCATCTGCGAGATCTCACCAGAGCTGGTGTCACGCGTCAGGGAGAATAAAGGGCGCTTCACGGTCAACATCGCCCACGCAGACGGAATCGAATCCATCGAGGTGGGCCCCATCGAAATCCTGAACCCGTGCTGCGAAGCCGACCGGGAAATCCTCCTGGAAAAGCTGGCGCATTCTCGCGAGGCAGCTACAGCGGTACCCTCGGTTGAGGCCTACTCCTCCACCGGCCCCGCCAGCATCCATCGCCTGCTGGCGAACTCCATCCGGACACGGAAAAGAGCACCCCTGGTTGTCTACACCGCAGAAAACAATAACCAGGCAGCTGAAATCCTCAGGGACGCTGTCAGGAGTGAATCCGGGCTGCCGGAGAAAGACTTCGACGGGAGTATCTCGTTTGTAAATACCGTGATCGGAAAAATGAGCGGAATCATCACCGATCCTGGTGAGATCGAGGCAAGACAGCTCTCCGGCCTTGTACCGGGTTATGAAACTGCGATTCTCGTGGAGGAATTCAACCGGATCCTGGTTTCAATTCCGCCAACCCTTGCAGAAGACGACTGGCGCCCTTCGTTTTCAACTTTCGAAACCAGGATCGACCTCCTCCCTTTCGAGGAAGCAAAGCTCTACGGCCACAACGGCGTTCACGCCATGGGCGCCTACCTCGCCGCACACCTCGGATTAGCTCGCATGGACGAGCTCCGGGAGGTGCCGGGGGCTGTCGACTTCCTGCACGAAGCACTCGTCCAAGAGGCTGGTGCTGCCCTCCTGGCCCGCTACGGGGGGATCGACGAGCTGTTCACACCCGGTGGTTACGCAGGTTATGCAGATGAGCTCATCGCCAGGATGCTCAACCCCCACCTCGGAGACCTTGTCGCCAGGGTAGCCCGGGATCCCGAACGAAAGCTGAGCTGGAACGACCGCCTGGTCGGAACTCTTCGCCTCGGGCTCGAGACGGGAATCAAGATGCCGTGCTTTGCCCGGGCGGCAGCCGCCGCCCTGCTCTTCCTTGAGCCGGCGCTCAGCACAAATCCTGCTGCGCCACAGGCCATCCTCGAGCCGCTCTGGGCCGCTGACAGTCCACCTGTAGAAGAGGCCGCGGAAATCTGCAGCCTGATCGAGACCAGCCTGGACAAGCTGAGAAGAAATCCTCCAGGGGATCTTTTTACTTAGCCCGGACCGTTCTATTCGTAGATAATTCCCGGCTGAGACCGAACACCTAAGCGAGTAACGAAAGAACCATGGCCCACCCGATCCTGATGCCCAAAGCCGGCCAGAGCATGACCGAGGGTAAGATTGTCACCTGGCTCAAAAAAGAAGGTGATCCCATCGAAAGGGGAGCCCCAATCCTGGAGATCGAAACAGACAAGGCGAACGTCGATGTCGAGGCGACGGAGGAGGGTGTCCTGCGCCTGATCGTCCACCAGGAGGGGGAAACCGTCCCGGTGCTGACGGTAATCGGGGTCATCGGCGAAGCTGATGAGGAGATCGATCTCGAAGAGCTGCGCAGCAAATATGAAAAACCCCCTGCAGAGGAATCCCCTGCCGGGGACACCACGACAGCTGCCCCGGAAGCGGCCCCGGTGGAGAAACCCGAGCCCCTGAAGGCAACGGAAACCGGATCCGGGAAGGAAAGCCCGCCCGCAGTCACAGCGGAGACCCCAGCCGCGGTTTCCGCGCCCGTAATGATCGTACGCCAGCCGGTACCCAGGCTCGATGGAGGCCGTCGCATTTCCGCTTCTCCGCTTGCCAGGCGCCTGGCAGCCGAACGAGGCCTCGATATCCGGTTGCTGAAGGGAAGCGGACCGGGCGGCAGGATCCTCAAACGCGATATCGAGCAGGCTCCAGCGAACGGCTCGGCAGCTGTTGCCACTGTCGAAACACAGCTGACCTATCCAGACCCCAGCGAAAGACCTCCTCTAAAGGTGGCGCTTGATGGGATGCGGGGAGCCATCGCCAAGGCCCTGCAACATTCCAAGAGCACAATCCCCCACTTCTACACGACGATTGCCATCGATGTGGGAGAGGCCCTGGCGCTGAAGAGCTCCCTGGCGGAAACCGGCACACGGGTAACCATCAATGATCTCGTCCTGAGAGCCTGCACCCTGGCCCTGGTGGACGAACCCGGGGTGAACTGCCGGGTTTCAGATGACCACATCGATTATCCCGAAGACATCAACCTGGGAATCGCGGTCGGTAACGATGAAGGCCTGGTGGTTCCCGTCGTGCTCGGAGCCCAGGGCTATGATCTCGCGGGACTAGCCGCGCAGACCAGCCAGGTCATTGAGCAGGCCCGTGCAGGGAAATTGACCGGTGCCGGCCAGGGCACCTTCACGATCTCCAATCTTGGTATGTTCGGGATTGAATCCTTCACCGCCATCATCAATCCCCCCGAGGCTGCCATCCTCGCCGTGGGAGGTATTCACCAGCAGCCCGTGGCGGTCGGCGGCGAGGTCGTTACAAGACCCATCCTGAGGGTGACCCTGTCCTGCGACCACCGCGCGATCGATGGGTTCATCGCTGCGCGCTTCCTTGCACGCATCAGGTTCCTGCTGCAAACCGCCAGGCTCTGATCCTAAGCAGCCCTCAAGCGCCTGGCTCCTGGCTTTCTTCACAGAGCCGGCCGGCGGCAGCTCCCTCGATGACCTGCAGTTTCACCCCCAGGCTGCTCTCGAGCTCCTCATGAACCAGCTGGCGGAGGCGCTTCGGCGGGGGCACCTTTGCGACGGGCAACTCCCGGGCAAGACTCGTCACGGCGGCATCGGAGATACCACAGGGCACAATAGCGCCGAAACCTTCGAGGCTGTTCTGGAAGTTGAGCGCAAAGCCGTGCGATGTAACCCAGCGCGTGCAACGAACTCCCATCGCCGCGATCTTTCTCGGCGGTGTTCCTGCAACCCAGACCCCCGTTCTCCCCTCGATGCGAAATCCCTCGATGCCAAGGCGGGCGAGAACTCCGATAATCCCCTCCTCGAGCTTTCTGAGGTAGAGGTGAATATCCTTCCGACACTCCCCGCTGCCGAGATCGACAATCGGATAGCCCACCAGCTGCCCCGGCTCGTGACAGGTGATATCCCCGCCCCGTGGAGTCTCAACGACGTCTATCCCCCGGTCTTCAAGCTCTCTTCCGGTTTGCAGGAGGTTGCCGGCACCACCGGATGCCCCCAGGGTAATGGTCGGAGGATGTTCCAGTAACCAGAGCAGATCACCCACATCCCCCCGCTGGCGTAAAGCCACCAGGCGTTGCTGCAAATTGAGCGAATTCCGGTAATCAACCCGTAAACTTTCAGAAGTCCCGGTGCAGTTAGCGTGAACAACCATAGCGAGTTATGATATCATGAAACGATTATTCCCTGAATGCGTCTACAGCAGACAAATGACAGGCATATTCGACTAACTTTCTCAGGATTCCAGGTAATAAAAGTGGCTGAAAAAGGCGAAAAGCAGGAAGACCCCGGCCTGAAACGGGATGACTCCGCGAACCCGACGCGCAAACCGCGGCTGAACCTCTTCCAGGTCGGCCTCATCATCATGCTCGCGGTGATCATGCTGAGCATCTTCCTCTCGGAGAACCAGAAAGAGATCACCCTGAACCAGTTCATGGAGCATCTCGATCAGAAGGGCCACGTCCACTGGGTCAGGGCCGAAGAGGAAAAATACGTCGGGACCATGACCATCCCCACGAACTATGAGTCGCCCTCGGTGGCGGTCCCGGTCGACCCCCCTGCCGAAGACAAAAAAGGCAGCCTCAAAATCGCTCCCTTCGGACTCCCCCTGCCAAGAGGCAAAACCTTCTCCTTCAGCGTTACCAAGACCAGGAACACAGATACTGACGCGAAGATCTTCACTAAAGTATTGGCCCAGAAGATCCCTACCCAGCCCACCGTCTCGAGTGGTTTATGGAACATGCTCTTCTGGGTCTTCCCCTTCTGCCTGATTATCTTCCTCTGGATCATGATGATGCGCCAGTCCGGCCAGCTCGGACGAACCGCCATGAGCTTCGGAAAAGCAAAGGCCAAGATGGCCGGTGAATCAGATGACAAGGTCACCTTCGACGATGTCGCGGGTTGCCAGGAAGCCAAGGTCGAGCTGATGGAGGTCGTCGACTTCCTCAAGAGTCCCGGGAAATACCAGACCCTTGGCGGGAGAATGCCCAAGGGAATGCTCCTCGTTGGCCCCCCGGGAACCGGCAAGACCCTGATGGCCAGGGCTGTTGCCGGCGAAGCGGCCAGGCCGTTCTTCCAGCTCAGCGGATCTGATTTCGTCGAGATGTTCGTTGGAGTCGGAGCTTCCCGGGTACGTGACCTCTTTGAGCAGGCCAAGAGCAAGGCTCCCTGCATCGTCTTCGTAGACGAACTGGACGCAGTAGGCCGCCATCGCGGCGCGGGCCTCGGAGGAGGTCACGACGAGAGAGAACAGACCCTGAACCAGTTGCTGGTTGAGATGGATGGCTTCGATACCACCTCGGGAGTGGTCTTCCTGGCTGCCACCAACCGTCCCGACGTCCTCGACCCCGCCCTCCTGAGACCCGGGAGATTTGACCGCCAGGTGGTCATCGATGCCCCCGACCTCGAGGGCCGCAAGGCAATCCTCGAAGTCCATGCCAAGAATAAGGTCCTTTCCGAAAACATCGATTTCGGACTGATTGCCGCCAATACCTCGGGCTTCACGGGCGCTGACCTCGCCAACCTCCTCAACGAGGCGGCGCTCATGGCCGCCAGGAAAGACGCCTCTGAGATCACCCAGGCGGATCTCGACGAGGCTGTTGAGCGCGTGATTGCCGGACCGGAACGCCGAAGCAGGAAGCTTGGAGGCGAAGAGCTGAAGAAGGTCGCCTACCATGAAGCCGGCCATGCCCTCGTAGCTGCGCTTTGCGAGAACGCCGATCCAGTAAGAAAAATATCGATCATCCCCCGGGGGCACGCTGCACTGGGATACACCATGCAGACTCCCGAAGAGGACCGCTACCTTACGAGTAAGCCCGACCTCCTCGACAAGCTCAAGGGGCTCCTGGCCGGCAGAGCTGCTGAGCTGCTTATTTTCGAAGAGCTCTCCACCGGCGCCGGGAATGACCTTGAACGCGCAACGCATATTGCCAGGAGCATGGTCTGCCGCTTCGGCATGAGTGATAAGCTCGGGCCCGTCGTCTATGGCAGGGAAAACCAGCAGGTCTTCCTTGGCCGGGACATGACCCAGGAGGAGAGGAACTACAGCGAAAGTGCGGCCCAGGAGATCGATGGCGAGGTCAGAAAGCTGCTCGATGAAGCCAACGACGAAGCCATGAGGCTCCTCGAGGAGAACAAGATCTGCCTCGACCGTATCGCAGAAACCCTCCTGGAGAAGGAGGTCATGCAGGGCGAAGATCTTGACAGCCTCCTGGAGGAGGTGCTCGGTGAAGATGGTTTTCCCCGGAGCAATCGAAGATCCCAGGTCACCCCTGAGAGACCGCCCCTGCCGGGGATCCAGCCTGGCGAATCAGAAGAGACCAGCAGCCCGGCTGCCTGAGCCGGAGTAGCTCCTGCCTGCCTGTTGCCCACGCTGCCCACGCTGCCCAGTGCCCAATATGTCCAATGACAGGGCCCAATGACAGGCAGCAGGTTCAGATGGCTTCGGAGCCTCGCTCGCCCGTCCTGATACGGATGACATCT
>CAJWZY010000058.1 GCA_913050545.1 uncultured bacterium
AGAATTTCATCATGGTCTTCATCGCCGGATGGGCTCCGCTGTATTTTCGGTAGACCGCGACCATCTCGGCCGAGAGGTTCTGCAGTTTCCTCGCCTCATCCATTTCTCCCCGGTCAAAGGCGGCAATGATCGCCAGGCTCAATGGGGCGGCAAAACCGTAGGTCGTTCCAACTGCCGCCCTGCAACCAAGCGCGAGAGCCGCCAGCAGGGCCTCGTCCATTCCGAAGAGCACATCGTAGCGGCCGTTTTCAAAGGAGAGGCACCTGCGAATATCCATCGGGTCGGGATGGGTGAACTTGATCCCGGCAAGACTGGGAATTCTGCCGCCGGCAAGCTCGAGGAAATCACGCATCGAAAACGCAACGCCCGACATGACGGGAATATGATAGTAGTAAAAAGGGAGCTCCGGCGCCGCAGCGGCAACCTGTTCGCAATAATCCACCAGCTCCTCCACGGAGGCCGGGCGGAAAAAATAAGGCCCGATCATGGCGATGCCATCGGCGCCGATCTGTGCTGCGTGGCGCGCCAGCTCTTTCGAATCGTCCAGGCAGGTGCCGCCCACGTGGACGATCACCCTGAAACGTCCTGCAGAGCCCTGCGCCCAGCGCTCGGAAACCTGCCGGCGCTCAGCGATGGCCAGGGACGGAAACTCGCCTGTTGTCCCGCAGGGAAAAACACCGGCAAGACCGGTGGAGGCGGAGTGCTCAACCAGCTTGTCGATCTGCTCGAGGTGAAGACTCCCGTCGGCATTGAACGGCGTATAGGGCGCCGAAATCAGACCGGAAAAATGCTCCATCGATCAACCTCTACCTCAAAGGGCCTTCTGGTAGCCGAGGGATAATTGAGTAAGAATGGCGAGGACACTGTAGAGAAAACCTGCCCGGAGCCAGCCGGCCAGCGGCAGGAATCCAGTAAACCCGTACGGGAAGCCGGTTTTACTTCTTCAGGCGCCGCTTCTTGCGGGCCCTGCGCTTTTTCTGCCCGATTTTTCGTCTTCCACGATGCTTTTTGCGCATCCAGCACTCCTGTGAGTCAATTGGGTCGTATGGTCCGCCGCAAAAGAGCGCGATTGTATCCTCATGGCCCTCTAAAGCAACGAGATTATAGTCTCAGAGCCGACAACTCAAGGCTGGTTCAGAGAAGATACGTCGAGTCCCCTGCCCGCCAGGTAATCGTTCAATTCTGTCGCATCCCCATGATGCGTCCTGATATTACGGGCCCCAGTTTCCTCGATTGTCTTCACAAGTTGCCCCCAGTCAGCATGGTCTGACAGCGTGAAACCCTTCTCGTAACCGTGTTTACGTGAATCCTCCAGGCCCATCCAGCCGGATGCAAAAGCGGTTACCGTATCCCCGAAGCGTCGGTACCAGGAAGGCTGGAGGTACTTTGGAGGTGCCAGGATCAGCGCCCCATCCAGTGTCCTTCCGTCCAGTTTTCTCGGTACCACCACCGTCGGGGCCAATTCAATCCCCGCACGGCGATAACACTCATTGTACGGCACGGCATCCCTGTGAACATAAATCTCACGGTCGCACAGGGAGCTCATCCCGGCGAGAATTCTCTGCAGCTTCCCCAGGACATAACAGTAAAGGATCGATACCTTCCCGCTGCGGCGGTTTTCCCTCCACCAGTCATTGATCTCACCCATAACAACCCCGCCCGGCTTCCATTTCGCACCCTTTCGGCCAAAGGTCGCCTCGGTGACAAACGTATCACAGGGCACCACCTCGAAAGGCTCACAGCTGGGATCCTGATCCCGTTTGTAATCACCTGATACAACCCAGACCTCGCCGGCGGCTTCAACCCGGACCTGGGCGGAGCCGAGAACGTGCCCGGCCGGATGAAAGGATACCGTGACATCGTCGAGCGCGACCCTGCTGCCAAAATCGATGGCCGTCAGCTTTGGCTTGCCGCGCAACCGCAGACGCATCAGCTCAGCACTGGAGCTCGAACAGTAATACTCCCCGCAGCCCTGCCTGAAGTGGTCCATATGCGCATGGGTCACCACTGCCCGCGGCACCCTTCTGCGAGGATCGATATAGAAGTTACCAGCCGGGCAGTAAATTCCCGCCGAGCTTTCCGTCAAAACCGATTTCACTGGACCCTTCCTTTACCCTGGGGATGACTGTCCCAGTTCCTTCCATGACAGGTACTTTACTTGCACCGCCACCCTCTTCGTCGCATTATCTTGCAAGGTTTACTCAAGAGGTGCAATGTCGATGGATATCAAGAGACTCGACCCGGAAGAAGCCCGGCAGCTTCTTGACTCCCAGGAAGGCTATACCTACCTGGATGTCAGGTCGGAAGAAGAATTCGCCCAGGGGCATGTTCCGGGCGCAGTCAATATTCCCGTGGCAACCAGCAACCCACTCGGGCCGGGCCTGGTGGCCAATCCGGATTTCAACAAGCAGGTTGCTGCGCAGCTTGATAAGGACAGCAAGATCATCACCGCCTGCCTGCGAGGCGGCAGATCGCTGAAAGCTGCGATGATGCTGACGGCCGAGGGCTATACAGGAATCGTCGATATGCTGGGGGGCTACGATGCAGAGCTCGATGCAGTCGGCAACGTGGTCGTGGAGGGATGGGCGCGGCGCGGCTTCCCCACCACGACGGAAGATGTCGGCAGCGAAGAAACACCGGATCAATGAGCACTCCATTCAAGAGCGAAGGACGCTTCGTCCAGAAGGTAGAGGCCACCCCGCTGGTCGAGGTGCGGCTCGACCCGGCTGGGGCGGGCATCTGGTGCAAGCTCGAGTTCCTCAATCCCAGCGGCTCCACCAAGGACAGGATCGCCCGCTACATGGTTGAGAAGGCCTGGCGGGACGGACGGATCGAGGCGGGCGGCACCGTTGTAGAGGCCTCCAGCGGCTCTACCAGCATCGCCCTGGCAATGACCTGCGCCCAGATGGGCCTCGAGTTCATCGCAGTAATGCCCGAGGGCGTCAGCAGGGAACGGCAGCTGACCATCAGGGCCTACGGAGGCACCGTCATCCTGGTGCCGGCAGAAGAGGGAATCCACGGCGCCCTGCGTAAAGCCGAAGAGCTCGCCGGCGAAACAGGGGCCCTCTACACAAGACAGTTTGAAAACCCGGACAACGCCGAGGCCCACCGGGTCTGGACCGGGCAGGAGATCCTCAAACAGATCCCGGGCGGAACCGTCGATGGGATCGTCAGTGGAGTCGGCACCGGCGGCACGATCGTCGGCCTGTACTCAGCCTTCGCCGAGGCCGGCTGCGAGATCACTCCCTTTGCCGCACGCCCGGTGCGCGGCTCGGCCCTGCAGGAGCTTGAATGCTGCAGCTTCAGTCCCTGTGTGCCCGGTGTGCTAGAGGAGAGCGTCTCAAAACTCTACAGCGAGGCGACGCTCGAGGGCCTGGTCGAGCTGGACATCAGTGACGACCTGGTCTTTGACACCGCCAGGAAGCTCATCCGCCAGGGGTTCCCGGTCGGGCCGAGCTCCGGGCTGAACTACGCTGCTGCGCTTGAAGCGCAGAACAAGCTTGGCCCCGATGCGAAGGTCGTCACCGTGCTCCCTGACCGGATGGAACGGTATTTTTCGACGGAATTATTCGGCGCCCTGGACGGAGAGAACTGAGATGGACAAGATGATGCTCGCTGTCCGCAAGGTGGAGAGGAAACCCGGGCTGGTCGTCGATGAGATCCCCGTGCCGACCCCGGGAGACGAAGAGGTCCTCGTCGAGGTACAGGCCGCTGGAATCTGCGGAACGGATCTTCACATCTGGAAATGGGACACCTGGAGCCAGCAGCGGATCAACACGCCCCTGACCCTCGGACACGAGTTCTCGGGAACGGTCGTTGAGATCGGCTCCAAGGTGGAGCATGTGCAGGTTGGCGATTTTGTCTCAGCTGAATCCCACGTCACCTGCGGCATGTGCTACCAGTGCCGGACGGGCCAGGCCCATCTCTGCCCGCGCACACAGATTCTCGGAGTCGACCGCGAAGGAGCGTTCGCCGAATACGTCTGCGTTCCCGAAAAGGTGATCTGGCAGAATGACCCCCGCAAGATCTCACCGGAGATCGCCGCCCTGCAGGAGCCCTTCGGCAACGCAGTCTTTGCCACCTTGAACCAGGACATCACCGGCAAGAGCGTCGCCATCCTCGGCTGCGGGCCGATCGGGTTGTTCAGTGTCGGCATCGCCCGGGCCAGCGGCGCCTCACATGTATTTGCCAGCGACCTCAACGAGATGAGACTCTCCCTGGCCACGGAGATGGGGGCCGATGCGACCTTCAATCCCTCATCGGGCGCCGACACGGTTGAGGAGCTCGTCGGCGCCAACGAGGGGCGGGGGATCGACGTCGTGCTGGAGATGAGCGGTTCACCCATCGCGATCAATACCGCCTTCAGGGCCGCCCGAAACGGCGGCACCGTGGTTCTTTTCGGCATACCCTCCGACCCCGTCGAGATCGACATCGCCGAAAACATGATCTTCAAGAACCTCCAGGTGACCGCCCTCAACGGCCGCAGGATCTTCGACACCTGGTACAAGACACGCTGGCTCCTGGCCAACAAGGTGGTTGATCTCCAGCCACTGATAACGCGCACCATCGGATTTGAGGAAGTTGACGAATGCATGCCGATGCTGGCCGAAGGAAATGCCTGCAAGCTGGTCCTGCTGCCAAGCCACCGCTCCCCGGCACCCGTAGAAAAAACCGAGGGGCTCTCAGAGATCGATGACTCATCCACAGAGGGCACCGTGACCCACAGGTAGGGAAGGATCGAGGATGTACGGAGAGATTGCTGAGGCCCTGAAGAAAGAGCTGGAAGAGATTCGCGCCGCCGGACTCTACAAGGAAGAGAGAATCATCCGGTCAAGACAGGCTGCCCTGATCGAGGTAGAGCACCCGCCGGGTTCCCAGCCGCGTGAGGTCATCAACTTCTGCGCCAACAATTATCTCGGCCTCTCGAGCCATCCGGAGGTCATCGCGGCAGCACGCGACAGCCTCGACGAGCTGGGCTTTGGAATGAGCAGTGTCCGTTTCATCTGCGGCACCCAGGATCGCCACAAGCTGCTGGAGAAGAAGCTGGCGGAGTTCCTTGAAACCGAAGACTCGATTCTCTACGCCGCCTGTTTTGATGCCAACGGAGGGGTGTTCGAACCCCTGCTCTCAGAAGAAGACGTCATCCTTACCGACAAGCTGAACCATGCCAGCATCATCGACGGGATCCGCCTCTGCAAGGCGAAGCGGGCCATCTACGAACACTCCGACATGGCCGACCTCGAACAGAAGCTCATCGACTCGGCCTCGGCACGCTACCGGCTGATCGCGACCGATGGAGCCTTCAGCATGGACGGGGCTATCGCCCGGCTGGATGAAATCTGCGATCTCGCCGACCGCTACGACGCTCTCGTCATGGTCGACGACTGCCACGCCACCGGCTTTCTCGGCACCAGGGGAAGGGGTTCGCACGAATACCGCGGGGTCATGGGGCGGGTCGATATCATCACCGGCACCTTCGGCAAGGCCCTGGGAGGAGCATCCGGGGGCTTTGTTTCCGGCCGGCGGGAAATCGTCGAGCTGCTTCGCCAGCGCTCACGCCCCTACCTCTTCAGCAATACGCTCGCTCCCGCGATCACCAGTGCCACCCTGAAGGTTCTCGAGCTGCTGAGCGAATCGACCGCGTTGCGCGACAAGCTCGAGGCAAACACGAAACGATTCCGTGAATCGATGACCGCAGCCGGCTTCGATATCAAGGAAGGCGACCATCCCATCGTACCGATCATGCTCTACGATGCCCGGCTGGCCCAGGAGATGGCCGCAGAGCTCTTCAAGGAGGGAATCTACGTCATCGGCTTCTCTTTTCCGGTGGTGCCCAAAGGCGAAGCCCGGATCCGGGTGCAGCTCTCAGCCTGCCACGATCCCGCCCAGGTTGACCAGGCCGTCGAGGCCTTCACCTCCGTGGCGAAGAAGCTCGGGGTGCTGGACTGACCGCGAACCCTTCCGGGACGGTCGGCAGGCAGGAAGAGCTACTCGGCAACGTAGCGGTACTTGCCGCCATTCTGCTCAGCACATTTACGCATCCACTCGACCTCCCGGCCGAAGGCAATGCAGTGAATGGTGATCCCCCGGGTACGGTTGAATTCCTGGATACCCTTGAGCATGCCATCGGCGTCCTTGAAGCGCCCGGTGGTCGCGGCACCGTCGGTCAGCAGGTAGATCGTATCGACGAGGGGATCCTTCAGGGCCCGCTCGACGGTATCGAAAATATTGGTCCCGCCACCGGTCGTCAGGCCCTTGGCATAGGCCAGGGCCTTCTTGCGGACAGTCCTTGTGAGAATCTTCAGGCTCTTTTCCCACACACGGATGGTCCTGTCGAAGATCATGATGTTGATCCCGGCGCCGAGGGGAAGCTTGCCGACAACCTTCGCCAGCTCCGCCTTCATCACGTCGAGCTTCGAGAGCCCCAGCTTGCGGGCTTCCGGGCCCCGCGCCTTGGCCAGCATACTGTTTGAAACATCGAGCAGGAAGGCCATGCGCTTGGAGGTGATCTCGATTCCGAAATAGGACAGGTCATGAGCCTTGACCGCTGTCTGCGCAGCCTCCAGCGAGGTCTGGGCCACAAACCGATCCTTCTCCTCCGCCCACCATTTCTTCCAGTCAGCCGTAACCAGCCCCATATTGTGACCGGAAACCCGGACCAGGAGATTGAGTGCATCGACACGCAGGCGGTACTGTTTTTCAAGGTCAAGGTACGCGATCAGGGGACCGATCATAATCACCGAACCACCAACGCGCTTGACCACCCCTTCGAGCGATCGCAGGGCGGAAGCCCTCACCCGCGAGTTGTTATCCATCAGGCCCTTCACCAGGCCCTCGATTGCCAGCTTGTTGTTCGCCGCAACACCGAGACTCCCCATGACGACTGCCCGGAGGTCTTCATCCTTGCTCTTGAGAAGCCGGACCAGGATTCCTACGCCCGAATCGGTTGCACTGCGGGCAATCGCATCGAGCAGCTTGATCCGGTAGCTGATGAGGTCGTATCCACGCCGGCGGGACAGCAGGCGAGCCACCTCGCGGGCGCCATCCTTCTTGCCCAGCTGGACAAGGGAGGCGGTCGCCGCGATGGCTATGGGCTCCGATTTGCTCTTGAGAAGATAGCCGAGTCGCTTTCGGTCCTGGACCAGCTGGAGGCCACCTGCCATGGCAGCGTAGACATAGAGCCTTGTCGGGGTGAGGTCCTCCATGGCAAAAGCCTCAGCCTTCAGCCAGGCATTGATGTCTTCATCGGCAGCCATGCCGAACAGGGCCGTAACGGCAAGATCTCCCAGCTCTGTATCCGGTGCGACCTCGGCTGCATCATGGGCAAGATACCGAAAGACATTCCGGGCCGACTCCAGGGTCTTTACCTGGGCCAGCAGCGGCACCGCTGCGACCAGGCAGCCCCTCAGCTTCAGGCCCGGCGCCACCCGGACAAGATGCTCCTGCCAGAACCGGGTGAACTTCCGCTGGTTGAGCGCCTCCAGCGCCGCCAGGCGAACAGCCCCCGTCTGCTTCGCAAAACCGGAGAAGACCTGGGCCGGTGCCTTCGGATTCTCAGACATCACCAGGGCGCCGGTCAGTGTCGGCTTGAGCGCCACCGGGCCGTCCTTCCATTGCAGGGCGAGGTAATTGAACGCCGCCTCTTCCTCCAGTCGCGCGAGCTTGTGCAGAACAGGCTTCACCGCCGAGACGACCTGGGTGAGACGCCGGCCCACAAGGGGCTTGCCTTTGCGCCTGGGCGGCGGCCTGCGCCCCGGACGCTTGCCGGGACGAGCAGGGGCGGCATCGGGAAGCGGCGGGAGCGCCGGCCTCAACCTGACCTTGAGCAGCTCCGCCTCGAACTCCTTGACAAGAGCCTGGAGCTCAGCGCTGCGCGCAGAATCCTCCACCGAGCCCAGCGGGGCCGGCAGAAACAGCATCAGGACAAGCACACCAGGCAAGCATCTCAACATCTTATCAACCGTCCTTTTCGCTCTCTTTTGAATCTCCCGACAGAGCTTCTTTCGCTGGAAGCTTGCCAGGCCGTTTCTTTGCGGCACGAATTGCCGCGATGACACGCTCCCTGATCACCAGGGGCCTTCTCTCAAAATCATCCACAGAAACCTTCTTGTTGCTCTCACAAAACTTGATGAAACTCAGCGCCGTCACCGCGGCCAGGCCCTCGAGAGTCGGATGGAGCTCATCGCGCTGCAGGAGCTTCCTGATCGAACCCGGAGGATAGACGATGTCTGAAACCGAGACCCCCTTGCCCGCCCGCAGGTCATCGACAAATTCGGCCATCGGAACCATCACGACGTTTTTTCTCTCGGACGCCCATGCGTTGATCCTTTTATTTAACTTCTCCAGGGTCTCCGGCCTCGGCACCTGGCGCGCAGACAGCATCTTGCCCACCGAGGCCTTCATATCCGGAATCCTGCTGAGAAGGATCGGGCACTTGAGCCCGGCGAGGTATTGAAGCCCGGCATCGAGATCCTCGAGGCGGCGCTCTTCACTCTTGGGGCCGTAACCAAACCAGAAAAGGAAATCGATGGCGACAACCAGCGTCGCCTTCACCTCTACTGCACGCCGAACCGACTGTGTTCCCATCCAGCGCGGATTCATGAAGAAGAAACCCGAGGAAACGTTCACCACCTTGTCGTGGTCTACCTTCAACATGGCCTCGATGATCCTGGCTATGTTGGCGGTCCTGCCGGCCTCGCGGCCGGTATTGAACCCCGCCGAGGCGCTGGCCCCGATCACGACAATCCGTTGCCAGGGGGTCTCGGGACCGGCCTCTGCCCGCAGGAACCCGGCTGGAAAAAGTACCGGGAGCAGGAAGGCGGCTGAAAGAACAACTTGTCTCAACACGGCATGAACACTCAACTGGAGACTCGATCGCGCAGGACTTAGCGCCCCGTCCGTCTCCAGTATAGGGGATGCAAAGCCCGTGGTCCTAATCGATACCCCGAAGACAGAAAAATGCTCAGGACCGTGAAATAAACTCATCGAGATTCAGAAGAACTCTCGAGAAGCTGACCCAGGCAGCCAGCTCCCCGGGCGGGGTGCCCTCTACGGAAAGCTTGCCGAGCATTTTCGCTGTTCCCTCCGGATTCGCCTCGCAGAGCTTGCGCAGCTCTTCATAGAACCGCTGGAGGCTTTTCATCTCTCCAGCGCCGGGCTCCCTGCAAAGGCAGAGCCTGAATGCATAACGAAGCCGGTCCGCGGTAGCCGCTCCCCCCTCACGAACAATTCGGGCACCGAAGGCCTGGGCGCATTCAAAGAACACGGGATCATTGAGCAGGGTCAGGGCCTGCAAGGGGGTGTTCGAGCGTGAGCGGCGAAGACAGGTAACGGTGCTGTCAGCGCTGTCAAAAGTCATGAGCATCGGGTAGGGCACGGTGCGCTGAAAGAAGATATAAATCCCGCGCCTGTAGTTGTCCTCTCCCTTGCTCTGGGCCCACTTGACGGAGCCCGCATAACCCAGCTCAGCCACACCCGAGGGAAGCCTTGGACGAATACTCGGTCCGCCAAGCTTAGAGCTCAGCAGGCCGCTGGCATCGAGGCTCAGATCCCGAACGATCTCGGCCTCAACCCTGAAACGGTTCTGACGGGACAGCAGCTCATTCTGAGGATCACGAGAAGCAAGACCGGGACGCACGATGGAGGCCTGGCGGTAGGTCGAGGAACTGACGATCAGCTCGATCAACTGCTTGCGGCTCCAGCCTTGACTGATG
>CAJWZY010000059.1 GCA_913050545.1 uncultured bacterium
CTCGTGCGAGCCAAAGCCGTGGCTGTCGCGGCCGGCGACAAAGACCACCGTCTTATCCGCCGCTGCCAGGGAAGACTGAATTGCCAGGATTGAAAAAGAAGTAACGACCAGGACGGCAAGAAGAGCCTTGCGCAGGTTAAGCATCACGATGTTTATCTCCAGGAAAGTCGGCCTGCCCATGCGGACAGCCGGGGCC
Source organism: uncultured bacterium (assembly GCA_913050545.1). Taxonomy (GTDB): domain Bacteria; phylum Planctomycetota; class UBA8108; order UBA8108; family UBA8108; genus UBA8108. Next base: position 197 of record CAJWZY010000059.1, read on the forward strand.
GTAGAAAAATTCCATGCGAATAAGGTCAGACACACTATTCAAACACTCCTCCGCCAGGCGGGAGAGTGAGCGAGTATCTTAACCCAGATCAGGGAGCCTCGACAAACCCCAAGCGAACCAATCCAGCGCAGGTTGACCCACCCCTATGCTCGGGTTAAAAAGAGACGATCAGCAATCGACTTCCGACAAGCACCTGGGAACCCTCATGGCAACTCAACACCTCTTCAGGACCAGCTGGACGAGCCGCCTCCCTGGCCTGGTTCTTCTCCTGTGGATCTGCTGCCCCGCCGCAGCCGCCGACCTCCCTGCTTTCCCCGGCGCCGAAGGCTTTGGAGCCGGCGCAAAAGGCGGCCGGGGAGGGAAGGTCTTTGTCGTAAGGAACCTCGAAGACTATGAGGGCGGGGAGAAGAAGAAAATCCCGGGAAGCCTGAGAGAAGCCTGCGAGGCAAAGGGCCCCAGGACGATCGTCTTTGATGTTTCAGGTACCATCGAACTCAAAAAAACGCTGAGCATCTCTGAGCCCTTTATCACGATCGCCGGCCAGACCGCCCCCGGAGGAGGGATCTGCCTCAGAGACTACGGCCTCGCCGTGAAAACCCACGATGTCGTCATCCGCTACCTGCGCGTGCGCCCGGGTGACACGATGAAGAAAGAGCTCGACTCCATCTCCATCAGCACCGGCAGCCGCGATGTCATCATCGACCATTGCTCCGCCAGCTGGTCGATTGACGAGACCCTCTCGGTCTCAGGCGCCGGGATTTCGAACGTGACCGTGCAATGGTGCATCATCAGCGAGAGCCTGAACGACAGCTTCCATAAGAAGGGCCCCCACGGCTACGGCTCGCTGGTTCGCACCAACGGCAGCATCAGCTTCCACCACAACCTCTACGCCCACCATCGAAGCCGCTCCCCGCGGCCGGGAACCTATGGCGAAGGATCGATCCTCTTCGACTTCCGCAACAACGTGATCTACCAGGGTGGAAAAGGCTATACCGCCGAAGACCCCGCGCGGGTGAACTACGTCGGCAACTACATCAAGGCAACCGGTATCTTCTCGGCAACTGCAACCACCGAGATGCATGCCGCCGGTAACATCATCGAGGGGCAAGAAAACGCCTCGAAAGACCCCTGGAGCGCCGTCAGGGGCCTGGCGAAACAAAACCGCAGGAAAGTTCCCTTCCCGGTCGCTCCTGTTGAGACCGAGAGCGCCGCGGCGGCCTACCGGAAGGTCCTCTATGAAGCCGGCGCCAGCAAGCCGTTTCGCGACTCGGTAGACTCCAGGATCATCGAACAGGTCCGCTCGGGAAAGGGCCGCCTGATCAACTCGCAAAAGGAGGTCGGCGGCTGGCCGGAGCTGGAGGTCAAATACAGGAACGAGAAGGAAGAGAAACGGGCGATGTGGTTGCGTGCAGATCCCGACCGGGATGGCATGCGCACAAACTGGGAGAAGGCCTACGGGTTCAAGCCGAGATCCGACAGCGACACGACAGATGATCCCGATGGCGATGGTTATACCAATATCGAAGAATGCCTCAACGGCACCGACCCCCGGGTGAAGGAAGGCAGCGCCGAGCGGAAGCTCCAGCTCGAGGTGCGGGCCATTCCCGATGAGCTGCGCCGAAAGCTCAAGCTGAAGCCCTTCTACAGCAAGGTCTTGAGCCTGGGGGGCTTTCCTGTCCTCTCATCGCAGAAGGTATCAGACTACGCCCTCCTGGAGGCCGGCTACCTGATCCACCAGATGCTTGAAGGCCGCGACCGGATTCTCAGCGCGCTGGCGCGCAACCGGATCCGTTTTACCATCATGGCCTGCGAGGAATTCACCACCGAGGTTCCGGAACACAGCGACCTGGAGCCACCGAAATTCTGGGATAAGCGGGCACGGGGGCTGGGAGCCACCCATGGCAGGCCAGCGGTCAGCTGCGGCGAGGAGAACCTGCTGGGGATACCCGGCGACCCCTACAAGACCGAGAATATTCTCATCCATGAATTCGCACACGCGATCCACGATACCGGGATGGACCTTGTCGACCCGTCATTCGACAGCAGGCTCAAGGCGGCATACCAGGCGGCTATGAAGAAGGGGCTCTGGAAAACGAAGTATGCCGCCAACAACCACCATGAGTACTGGGCCGAGGGGGTGCAGTCCTGGTTTGACACCAACCGTAAACCGGACCATGACCACAACCACGTCGACACCCGGGAGGAGCTGATCGAGTACGACCCGGGGCTGGCGATGATCGTCAGGGAGATCTTCGGCGACAGAGAATGGCGCTACACGGCCCCCGCCCGGCGGGAGGAGGCCGCCCACCTCGAGGGCTACCAACAGGATCCCGCAAGACGCTTCAAATGGCCGGAGAAGCTGGTCGAATGGTACCGGGAATACGAGAAACGCCAGCGACAGCAACGAGGGAAGAAGACGAAGAAGAAGTAGCAGTACTCTTGCGCCGACTGCTATGATCCGTTTTCCGGCCAGTCGGCCGCTGCCATAAACTCGATCTAGAAAGGAACACTCATGTCCCAGGAAGAACACGCTGAGGAAGCACCGGCCGAAGAAGAAGCCGGGAAAGCAGAGGCCCCTGGAGAATCCGAAAACACCGTCACCACGGCCTCCGGCCTCCAGTATACAGACCTCGCCGAAGGCGAGGGGGATGCCGCCGAAGCAGGCCGGCCCGTAAGCGTCCACTATACCGGCTGGCTGACCGATGGAACCAAGTTCGACAGCTCCGTCGATCGCGACCAGCCCTTCCAGTTCAATCTTGGAGCAGGACAGGTCATCGCCGGATGGGACGAGGGCGTCAGTGGCATGAAGGCCGGCGGGAAGCGTAAGCTGACGATCCCCCCGGAGCTGGGTTACGGGGCCGCCGGGGCAGGTGGTGTGATCCCACCAGGCGCAACACTTGTCTTTGACGTTGAACTATTGGAGATCCACTAAGATGTCCCGGAAATTGATTCGCCTGCTGTCCTTTGTACTGATCGCATCCTGCCTGGCGGGCTGCCAGCTCTCGACCTCCGGGGAAAACGGCCACAACGGTAACTGGGCGCCACTGTTTAACGGCCAGGACCTCGATGGCTGGAAGCAATCCGATTTCCTCAATCCCGGGGTGGCCTATTCCGGGAACCGGAAACTGATCATCCCCGCCGGCGAGGTGCTCAGTGGAATCACCTGGACGAAGGACTTCCCGAAGATGGACTACGAGATCCGCCTCGAGGCGATGAGGGCCGGCGGCTCGGACTTCTTCTGTGGACTCACCTTCCCTGTAAACGACAGCTTCGCCTCGCTCATCCTCGGAGGCTGGGGCGGAACCGTGTGCGGAATCTCCTGCCTGGATGGAGAGGACGCTGCCAACAACGAAACCACCACCTCGACCAACTTCAAGAATGGCGTCTGGTACCCGGTAAGACTGCGGGTCACGAAGGACAAGCTCGAAGCCTGGCTGCAGAATGAGCAGATTGTCGATGCCGACACCAAGGACCGCGAGATCGGCGTACGTATCGAGGTTGAAGAGTCGAGACCGCTGGGGCTGGCAACCTTCCAGACCACCGCGGCCCTGCGCAACATCAGCTGGCGCAAGCTCGCTGCAGGCGGCGGCAAAAACTGAACAAGGGCTCCGGCAGCCGGGCGCTTACTGACAGTTCGAGGCAGCTGGACAGCTGAGCAGCTCTCCAAGTGGGTCCTGCCCGCATTCGGGGAAGGGCGCAAGCAGCTCCGCTCCGCCGACGAAGAGATAATTCAGGATCCGGATCGCATCGCTCATGTCAACCTCGCCGTTGCGGTCGGTATCCGCCGCAGCGGGACAGCCAGGCTCTGTGCCCCCGGAGAAGAGGTAGTTCAACAGGAGAACTGCATCGGTGAGATTCACATCGCCGCTGGAATCAGGATCACCACGGATATAACCCACGGGGCTACGGTAGGTAAAGGTCACGCTATCAACTGACTCGGCACGCCCCGGCTGGGTGTTGACCGCCCTGACCTCGACCGGCCCCTGGCCGGGAGGGGTGGTCACCTGGAGCAGGACCGTGCTGTCATTTTTGGGCCCGAACCGTGTGACAGACGGCGCCTCCTGGTCACCGAAAAACACGGTGACGCCTTCGAGGAAGTTACCACCACTGAGGAAGACCGTCTCTCCCCCCTCGGCTGAACCTGTGTCAGGCTGCAGCCCGGTCACCACGGGTGCGGGCAACAATATCGTGAAGAGTCCCTCTTCCTCGACCTCAACATCTGCATCATCATTGCGCGCCCGGACGCTTACCGGCCCGGTGAGGCTTCCATCAAAGGGGACCCTCACGTTCAGGCCACCGATAAGACCCAGGTAGTCGAGAACCTCTGCTTCAACATCATTGAAGAAAATCCGGGTATCCCTGTTCAGGCGAACCCCCCGGATGCGGACCTCTACACCACCGGTATTAACGATCTCATCGGGTGTCACCGATCTTAAGATTGGCGTCTGGTCAGGCGGGAAATCCAGCCGGCTCGAATTGTTTATATGATTGAGAAAAGGCCCGTTCCGGTTGGAGAGGAAGGTGTTCATCGTGGAGACGTTGCGGTCCCAGTTGCTGCGGCTTCTGTCGACGAGATCGAGCTCGTCCGCAATATCGGGAAGGATCACCGCGCGCAGGTCATTCAGGCGGCCGCGGCTGTTGGCGGAGGAGAGGGGGCCGCTGAGAGCGTTCTCGACCTGGGTCACGAAATAGCGCCGGTAGCCGACATTGTCGACCAGGGCATCAATGATGTCCGCCAGCTGGCCGTTTCGGCCAAATACAAAGCTGAAGGTGTCGCTGGTGTAGCCGCCCGGGCTCAGGCTGATACCGAATTCCGCATCCCAGCAGAAGAAACGCCACTTGCCTCCTTCGATTCGCGGCCGCGAAGCGTACCAGTTGTTGTGGGGCCAGTCATGATTCTGCGCCCACATATTGACGATCATGTAGGAGGTGTAATTCTCGATATCGACCATCTCAGCGAACTGGTCGTAGACCGCGTTGCTCGAGAGGTTGTTGTCGTCCATGAAATCACCGAGACGATTCCACTCCCGGTTGTCACCGACAAGAACATCGTTGCCGGTCTTGATCACATCCCAGTCGTCTCCCTCATCGGGGAAATAAGCCTCCATGAACTCCTCGTCCATGCGCTCGACGATGTTGTAGACCCCCCGGTAGGCCATGTTGACGTAGAGATTGCACCAGGTACCGTGGGAGGCGGGAGCGCCCATGTCCCGGTGGAGATCACGGATGAGCTGGTCACGCAGGAGGCTGCCGTTACCGTTTCTGCCAATCGCATCGTTAAAGGACGAGCGCAGGACAAACTTGTCAAACTCCTCGAGGTCGGATTCAGGCATGAAGTCCGGGTAGCGCATCTTCGTATCTCCGTAGACACCCCTGAAGTAGGCCTTGTAGGCCTTCTTGGTGTTGAAGTCCCCGCCGCGTCCCGCGCCGCCGTGCAGGCGCATGCCGAAGCCGGTTTTGAGGTCCTGCTCACCGTTGGCATTGAAGATCTCCAGGAAGGATGCGACCTCTGAGCCGCGCCCACGCCCACCGCTGTTGTTATGGACATTGGAATAATCGTTCGGGTTCATCGAGAGCGACAGGACGGGCAGGACGAAGTCTCGCCTGGTGATGAAATAGCTCTCGGAGGTCGGGTTGAGAACCAGCCGGCCTGCAAGGTACCCGGCCGCCCGGATAACCGTATCCCTGGCAATACTGATCGGGCCGCTGTAGAGCGTGCTGGAGGTGGTGGGGGCTGTTCCGTTGGTCGTGTACCTGATCTGGAAATCGTCAAAGGGGATCTCTGCGGAGAGAGACACGTTGGTGGCGCCGTTCTGGAAGCCACCGGGCGGCGTGAACTCTACATCCGTGGAGATCATGTTCTCGGTGACATGGGTGTCGTTGGTTTCTCCGGGGGTCGGATAGAAAAGATAGCCGAACTCGCCCGTTCCATCTGGTACGCGTCCATAGGTGCGGTCCTGGCTCTGCTCGGGCAGGTTGATGCCGTCAATAATTTCTCCGGCGGGGCTCGTCAGGAGAACCATCTCTCCGTCCGAATCGAGCTCGAAGCTCGCGTGGAAGCTCGGGTCGATGGTTCCGATTTCCGGCAGGAAGCTCATGTCGTTGCTGCTGTGGGTCCTGTTGAGTACGGCGACGGCCAGCAGGTTGTTCTGGGGTTGCAGGTGCTCGACCCAGTCACGGGTCATCCAGCGCTGCATCCGGCGGGCTTCCCTGGACCTGTTTGAGTTGCTGTCGAAGGTCGGCTCCACATCCTCGGGGAAATTGACCGAAAGCAGCCGGTGGCCGTTGAGCCAGAGGACGAAGCCATCGTCGTAGTTGGCCTGGAAGACCATGTTTTCAAAGGCGGCGATGTCCGGCGCATCGAAGGTCGTCCGCAGGAAGAGAGCGCCGATACCTCGCTCCAACTCCGTGCGATCGTCTCCGTCACCGAAGCCGAAGCCCGGGTAACCTGTGGGCCAGGTAAAATCATCGAAATCGCTATGGTTCCAGAAATTCGGAGGACGTCCGCTTTCAGGAGCTCCAGTGAGGTATTTCCAGGGTTGGTCAAGGGTGAGTACAGTGGGGCGAACCTGGATGGTCGAGTTGGTGCGCAGAACCTGCTCTTCTGATGGAAACCGGAGATCTTTTCCTGAGCACCAGACCAGCAGGCGCTCTCCCGGGGCCATCACGTGCTCGGGGAAGATCCATTTCAGGAGATTGGTGCTGTCATCGCTGAAGCCGTGGCCGCCGATTTGAAAGGGAGTGGCCGAGGTGTTTAAAAGCTCAACCCAGTCCGAGCTGTCCCCATCTACATCCTCGATCGTTTCGCTGTTAGAGGCCTGCACCTCGTTGATCACAATTTGTGCGGAAACCTGTTCCGCGGTGATGAAAAAGGCAAGAATCAGTGAGAAGAGCACATGTTGTTTCATGTTGGTTCCACCGCTGCGGGTTAATGAACGAACGCTAACTACCAAGAATACCTTTGGGGACTCTATCTGGCACTCCTTAATCTGTAAACAAAACCCTACCGAAGGGTAAAGAAAGAACCTTCTGCCGGCGAGAAACGGTCGCGGTACAGGGATTTAGCCTGTTGGACTTTGGAACTGTCCTGTTGATGGGGTAGATTTGATTTCCGGGTGTGGCCGGGGAATTATTTTCGCCTCCAGGGTGGAGGCGTTTTCGAGCAGGTTCTTACCGGGAGAGTCGGTTTCATGTATAGAACGGCAGGTCTGCTGCTGGGGATTTCAGTCGGGGTGCTTACCTGTGGATTCGACTGTTTCGCCCAGGAAACCCCCCAGGCTTTTACCGGGGCGAGGATTCTGCCCATCGAAGGGGAACCGATCGACAAGGGGACGCTGGTGGTGAGCGGTGGTGTTGTCACGGCTATCGGGCCAGTCGGCAAAATCGAGATTCCAGCCACTGCCCGCCGAATCGATGTCGCCGGCAAGGTGATCATTCCCGGCCTGATCTGCACCCACAGTCATATTGGCGGTATTGGCGGAGCGGATGGCTCCGGTCCGATCCAGCCTGATATCAGGATTTACGACTCTCTGAATGTAAGGGATTCCGGCTTCCGGCGCGCGGTGGCCGGTGGTCTGACAACTCTGAATATCATGCCAGGGTCGGGACACCTCCTCAGCGGCCAGACCGTGTATGTCAAGCTGCGGGGTTCAAAGACCGTCGAGGGGCTCTGCATCAGGGACAAGGAGGGGCGGATCCTCGGCGGGATGAAGATGGCCAACGGCACCAACTCGCAGCGGTCGCCTCCCTTTCCCGGAACTCGCTCGAAGTCGGCTGCGCTGATGAGGGCTGAGCTGATCCGGGCGCGGGAATACAGGGACAAGCTGGCCACTGCGCTCAAGGACCCGGAAAAGAAACCACCTCGCGATCTGCGGATGGAGGGCCTGGTCGAGGTTCTCGAGGGACGAAGGATTGTCCATCATCACACTCACCGTCACGACGACATCATGACGGTCCTGCGACTCTCGAAGGAGTTCGGTTTCCGGGTCGTTCTGCACCATGTCAGCGAGGGCTGGATGGTCGCTGAGGAGATCGCCAGGGCGAAGGTCCCCTGCTCGATCATCCTTGTCGACAGCCCGGGCGGCAAGCTCGAGGCGATCAACCTGGTGTTCAAGACTGGAGGAATCCTCGAGAAGGCAGGAGTGCTGACGGCATTTCATACAGATGACTGGATCACCGATTCAAGGCTCTTTCTGCGTATGGCGGGCCTGGGGGTGCGGGGTGGAATGAGCCGCGAGGCCGGACTCAAGGCGCTCACCCTCGCGGGGGCGAAAATGCTCGATCTTGACAAGCGCATTGGCTCGCTCAAAGCCGGCAAGGACGCAGATTTTGTCATCCTCGATGGCGACCCGCTGAGTGTCTACACCAAGGTTCTCGAGACCTGGGTGGAAGGCAGGAAGGTCTTTGACCGCAGCAACCCCGAGGATCTCCTGCACGCCGTTGGCGGATATGGAGCAGGTGCCAACCAGAAACCCTATCACTGCTGCTTCGGAGATGGGGGGGAAGGCAAATGATGCGCAAGATCCCGTTTTTGACCCTGCTGCTGATTTTCGTCTCAGCTTCGGTTTCGGCCCAGCTGGCTGTACGAGGCAGGAAGGTCTACACCATGGCAGGTCCCGTTGTAGAGGACGGGATTGTCATCATCAGGGATGGGAAAATATCCGCGATCGGAAAGGCTGCTGATATCGCTGTTCCCGATGGCTTCAAGGTGCTCGAGGCGGCGGTGGTAACCCCCGGCCTGATCGATGCGCACAGTGTCGTCGGCCTGGCCGGCTACTTCAACCATCAGCACGACCAGGACCAGCTCGAGCGCTCCAGCCCCATCCAGCCAGAGCTGCGGGCTATCGATTCCTACAATACCCGCGAGCCGCTTATCGAGTGGGTCAGGGGCTACGGCGTGACCACCCTTCACACCGGCCATGCTCCAGGTGAGCTGATTTCCGGACAGACCATGATCGTCAAGACCAGGGGCAATACCGTCGATGAAGCCATCCTGGTGCCCACCGCAGGAATCGCCCTGACCCTGGGCCCGTCCTCTACCCGTGGCGGCGGAAAGTCACCGGGTTCGAGGGGAAAGCAGATGGCCATGCTGCGGGCGAAGCTGCTGGAGGCAAAGGCCTATATGGAGAGCCTGGAAAAAGCGGCGAAGGCGCCAGAGAAGAAAAAAGACGAAAAGTCAGCAGAAAAAACTGAACAAGATACTTCAAAAGCTATGGACGCTGGAGAGGTTTCGCCCCAAGAGAATGAGCCCTCCATCACCCCGGAGGAAGACGGAGAGGTCATGATACTTGGCATGTATCGCCTCCAGCGAAATCGGTGGTGACACGCGATTGAAGGACTCATCCGAATCCAGCTGGTGGCAGCTAATGCAGCCCAGGTCGTTGAACAGGAACGCGCCCTCCCCCGTTTCCCCCGGGATGACCTGGGGCTTGTCGGTGCCTTTC
>CAJWZY010000060.1 GCA_913050545.1 uncultured bacterium
GTTGAACTGGAATATGATTCACAGTCGGGCGCAGATACTGCCCAAATGTAACAATGTCCACACCCACTTTCCGTAAATCTTCTAGAGCCTCCACAATTTCATACTCCGTTTCACCAAGACCCAACATGAGACTGGTCTTGGTTAAGAGCCCAGGCCTGTAACGTTTAGCGTGTGCTAACACATCAAGGGTCTGTCGATAACCTGCGCGAGGATCCCGAACTTGGTGAGTTAATCGCCTAACCGTCTCGAGATTTTGTGCGTAAACCGTGACACCAGAATCTACAACCTTTTCAACACAGAAAACTCTGCCCGAAAAATCAGGGGTCAACGCTTCAACTACCGTCCTGGGACAACGGGCCCGAATCGCCCGTACACAATCCGCGTAGTGACCGGCGCCTCCATCAGGCAAGTCATCCCTATCCACAGAAGTCAGTACCACGTACCGAAGGCCCATGAGGTCCACCGAGCGAGCCGCATGAGCCGGCTCATCCGGATCTAGCCATCCGCCTGGATTCCCCGTATCCACCGCACAGAACTGGCAGGCGCGGGTACAAACAGCGCCCATGAGCATCAGGGTGGCTGTACCGTTTCCCCAACACTCACCGATATTCGGACACATGGACTCTTCACACACGGTGGCCAGACGGTGCCCACGAACTGTCTCTTTGACCTTACTGTACTTGCCGCCCGTCGGTATCTGAACCTTCAGCCAAGCAGGTTTTCTTTCCATATCGGTGCTGCCTTCCAAATGACGCGCCTTCACACCATTTTTTATCGCAGAAAAGCCCCTCCCGGTCCTATACTTCGAACCAGTACTAACTACAGGGATACTGCGGAATTCAGTCGACACTCTATCCAATCATTTATTATCTGAGGTAAAGACATTATCTCAGATTTTTCGAAACGTTTTATGGGACGATACCGACGACCTGCTCAATGCGCTCGAAAAGTTCAAGGGCGGTGACAAGGTGAAGGTCAAAATTCTACGCGATGGAAAAGAAAAGACCCTGACAGTCCAGTTGCAGGAAATCGAATAGTCGGTATTTTTCCTCCGCGGCTTTTGCGCCTGCAGCTGTCGGTTTGATAGCTTGACAGGAGCCCTGTATTTGCTGAAGCTGTAGTCATCGTTTCAGACTGTTTATACTCAGATAAGGCGCTGGTGATTTATGGCTGGTTCGTTCTGGGAGAAGATGGGACGCAGTGTCGGCGATGGTCTTCAGAAGGCCAAGGATGCAGCGGCTTCCATCGGTGAAAAGGGTGAGGCAATCCTTGATAAGCAGGAGCTGCGCCGACGTATTCGCCGCTTACGTGAGGAATTGAGCCGCCTGGTTGAGAAGGAATTACGGGGGGCGGATGGTCCTCCCTATACGCTCGAAAATTCAACGGTCAAGGAGCTCCTGTCCGATATCAAGCTGGCGACAGAAGAGCTGGAGAAGCTGGAATTGGCAGGGACGGAAGAAAAACCTGGAAAGAAGGACACGAGTGCCGAAGCGCCCTCACAGGAGCAGGCTGAAGGACCTGAATGAATGGGGCCTTGTAGCGCCTGACATCCGATCCAGAGGGCTTCAGGCAGGCTTCAGGGGGTTTTCAGTCGGTTTGACCGGTCCCCAGGAATCGGAATTCCCTTGACAATCCTCCTGCTGCTGCCTAGAATCCGCCCGCTTACGGGAAGTGTAACATACTTTAAAATAGATACTTATGACAAAGCCGCCTCGGAAAGGCTGAGTCTGGGAACGAGCTAATTTACTATGGATCTCCCTAAGTACGTCAAGGAGTTGAAAGACCTTCTTGAGCTCATGAAGAGTCACGACCTCGCAGAGGTTGAACTCGAAGAAGAAGGCCAGAAGATCCGGCTTCGAAAGACCGAGCCGCATATTTCAGCGGCTCCGGTTTCGATCCAGGGTGGTATTCCAGCTGCCCTGCCCACCGGGAATGTTCCAGAGGCGGGCACCGAGGAGCCTGTTGAAGTCGAAGATGATCTGCACAAGGTCGACTCTCCACTTGTGGGCACCTTCTATCGCTCCCCGAGTCCTGAGGCTGAGTCGTTTGTGAGTGAGGGGGACCGTGTAGATGAAGATACGGTTCTCTGCATCGTGGAGGCGATGAAGGTCATGAACGAGGTTACCGCCGGTGTCAGAGGAATCGTTCGGGAGGCTCTTGTCGAAAATGGTGACCCGGTTGAGTTCGGTGAGCCTCTCTTCAAGATCGAAACCTCGTGAAGAAGTTCTCCCGGATTCTTATCGCTAACCGTGGGGAGATTGCCCTTCGTATCCTACGGGCCTGCAGGGAGCTGGGGATCGAGTCTGTCATTGTTCATTCAACGGCTGATTCGGGCGCGGGCTACCTTGACCTCGCCGACCGCACGGTCTGCATCGGGGAAGGGCCCAGCCAGCAGAGCTACCTTGATATATCGAGGATCATCTCCGCGGCTGAGATCGAGGATGTCGATGCGATTCACCCTGGCTACGGTTTCCTGGCCGAGAATGTACAGTTTGCTGAGATCTGCGAATCCTGCGGCATTGAATTCATCGGCCCGGGCGTCGAGGCGATCAGGCTTCTCGGCGACAAGGGGAGAGCGAGGGAGCTTGCCAAGCAGGAAGGGGTTCCCTGTGTTCCAGGCAGCGTGGGGATCCTGGATAATGAAGACGAGGCCCTTGATGTTGCCCAGGAGATTGGCTACCCGGTCATCGTCAAGGCCGTTGCCGGCGGCGGGGGGCGGGGGATGCGCGTGGCTCACAACAACATCAGCCTCCAGAATGGCTATGCCCAGGCCAAGGCCGAGGGCGAGGCGGCTTTCGGCAACCCGGACGTCTACCTCGAGAGGTACGTCGACAAGCCAAGGCATGTCGAGATCCAGATTCTTGCGGACAATCATGGGGAGGTTGTCCATCTTGGCGAGAGGGACTGCAGCCTTCAGCGTCGTCACCAGAAGCTGATCGAGGAGTCACCTTCTCCAGGGTTGCCGCCCGATGTGCGAGATGCGATGGGGGATGCTGCAAAGAGGTTGGTCAAGGCGGCAGGGTATACCAATGCCGGTACGGTCGAATTCATTGTCGACCGGGACTTCAACTTCTACTTCATCGAGGTGAACACCCGAATCCAGGTGGAGCATCCTGTTACCGAGATGGTCACGGGCATTGACCTGATCAAGGAACAGATTCGCCTCGCCAGAGGGGAGCCCCTGGGAATGACCCAGGATGATATCCAGGTGAAGGGGGTGGCCATCGAGTGCCGGATCAATGCAGAGAATCCAGAAGATGATTTCAGGCCCTGCCCCGGAACGATCGAGAAATTTCGCGCTCCGGGCGGATTCGGGGTCCGTCTCGACAGCCATGTCTACAGTGGCTACACGGTCCCTCCCAATTATGATTCGATGATCGCCAAGCTGATCGTTTACCAGGAAACGAGGGAAGAGGCGATTTCATGCATGAAGCGCTGCCTCGATGAGTTCACCATCGAGGGGATTTCGACCACGATTCCCCTGGCCAAGGATATCTTCAAGCACCTGAACTTTGTGGCCGGCAAGGTCAATACGGGGTTCATCGAAGAGTATTTTCTCGGTTAAGCCAGCCATGGTGGGCTCAGGGGTGGTTTTACCGCCAATGCAGGCACAGGTGCGCCACGCCAGGTTTTGTTTTTTGCAGGAATCAGGGGCAACGATTCGCTCCCTGGACTCGTCTTTCTACATAGCGCCATAGAAACCTCTGAAGGGGTTCTTGAAGGGGCTGGTATTTACCATTAAAGTGTTCGAGGCTTTTATTTTACGGCATTATGCCGGACAAGTTTCGCGGCCCTCTTTATTTCACGGGTTCTTTCAGCGGTGCCGCGGATGACGTCAAAATAAGGGTCGATCCGGGGTTGTGCCCTCCGGATGTTGACTCCGGCTGCAGGTAGAATTCTGTAAGCCCGGAGTGTTTTTGAGCCGAGGTGGGTTCACTTCGGCAAATCAGCGCCAGTAGTTTTTGTCCAGGAGCCAGGTATGGAGCTTAAGTATTCCCCTTACAGGCGTTTCGCTGCCAGTCGTCGTGAGCAGTCGGAACGGGGATTCACCCTGATCGAGGTACTCATTGTTGTCAGCATTATCGCAATCCTGGCCACGATGACCTTTGCCGGGGTTCAGATTGCCCAGCGCCAGGCGAGGAATGCCCAGGCGAAGTCAGAGGTCGCCAATTTCTGCCAGTCCATCGACATGTATTACACCGATGAGAAGACCTATCCCGGCCGGGCGCAGAAGCAGATCGATTCAGACACCAACCAGTTCCCTGATGTCTACTTTGCCCTCCTCGATGATGCAGCGCCTGAGGGCCGAGGCGGCCGCAATTCTCCCTATATCAAGCTGGAGCGGGAACGGGTCGTTGTTGAGGATGACGATTGGGATGAAGACACAGATGATGCAGAGAATCGCTGGATCCCGGCCAAGAGGAGCCAACTCACCGATTCGAAGGTGGATAAATACTACCTTGATCCGTTCAGGACCTTCAGTGTTTACATCTACCGCTGTAACAAGGGAAGAAAACCCAAGAGCTGGATGCTGAATACCAGGGGGTATGATTTCTATTCGATAGGACCTGACCAGCAAGATGATACGGTCCTTGGAGATGAAGAAGAAGACGAAGAAAACGAAAGCGACGATGTCTCGAATTCCTGAGAGAAGCCCTGGACATAGCCCTGCTCCAATCAATAGCCCTGCTCCAATCAGCAGGGAATCTGGATTTACGCTCGTTGAAATCCTGATTGTCATGGCGATCGTCGGTATTCTTGCCAGCCTGGTGCTCCTGGCGATGGGGACGATCCAGAAGCAGGCCAAGGACAAGGCCACCGAGGCTCTTGTTGAGCGCCTGAATCTTCACATTTCGGATTACTACCGGCTCAGTGGCAAGCTCCCCGATGATGGCAATGATACTGTGTTCGAACGCGAAGGTGTTCGCCTCAAGGGATCGGCCGCGCTTTACTGGCAGCTCACCAACCCGGTGACAGAGAAGATAGTTGTTGCCGGTGAGGTCATAGAGAATGATCGTGAACCCGTGGCTATATTCTCAAGCGGTAACACCATGAAAGAGGAATCCATCGTTTATCTCATCGATGCGCATGGAGAAAAACTGCACTACGACAACCTCTCCACCCAGAAGCGGAATGATCCCGAGAGTGATCCCGGACATTCGACGGAACCCGATTATGGCAGATGGAAGTATACGGTCGGCTTCGATTCCCAGTACGAGCTCCTGTCGATAGGGATGCGTTTGGCGGAGGAAGATGAAGACAGTCGAAAGAGAAAAGAGGCAGAGGAAGAGGATGAGAAGTATGACTTCTGAGCCAGTGAAATTTGCCTCACCCAGCCCCTTGCGCGCTGGTTTTACGATGATCGAGCTGATGGTCGTGGTGGCTATTATCGTCATGGCCTCTGGCGTCATGGGGCCGACGATCCTGGATTTCATGAAGAATCGCGAGCTCGAGGGAATACGCGGCCAGTTTGGAAGAATTTTCAACAAGGCCAGGTTGGACGCTGTTATGTTCCGCCGGGATATGAGCGTCGTCTTTTTCCGCGAGGGTCCGAGAGTTTATGATGAACTGTCGAAACAGTTTACTGATGGCGATAGCTGGTCATCGAAAGGGGGCGCCCTGGGCAGCTCTCCGCCAGAAATCTGGTACGGGCTGGGATTCGCCGGCGGGGTGTCGAGCTACGATGAAGACAGGGCGGCGCTTGTTGTCAAGTCTCGCAAGGACCGCGGGAAGACCATCCCCAGGAGTATCCCCTCGTTCGCAGAATGGGCGGCTGACTCCCGTTCGCTTTATAGCAAGCAGGCGACAGGTTCAGGGCGCAGTTCAGGGCGCAGTTCAGGGGGAGGCTCGGGAGATGCCTCGAAGCAGAGGTACAGGACCAATGACCTCTACAAGATGACCTTCAATCGAAGTGGGACCATGGTTTTCAGTGCTGGTTGCAGTGATGTGCCCACCTCGATCTTTAACAATGATGGGGCCTCTGGGCGGCCGAAGACTGCCGATGTGGTGATTCTTCAGTATGATTCGCAGATGGCGTGTTTTATCGATGTGAGACCGACCGGCCAGATGCGAAGCAAGATGAGGCCCCTTGGAGAAATCCCGACAGAGGCAGGAGATGTGAGCCCCATCACGGGGGGCGCAAAGTAAACTGTAAGTTCTCGACGTACATCCGGAAAGAAATCCAGGAAGTGACAGACTATGTCCTGCAGTAAAGAGCCGAGAAAAGAAGCTTACCCCGAGGGAGTTGCCGGTACTTTGCCAGCCGGGCGGCCGCGTGGGGCTGGTTTCACTCTCATCGAGATCCTCATAGCCACCTCTATCCTGACGCTCGGGCTGGTGGGAATCCTGGCACTTTTTCCCGTTGCGATGACAGCGGGCAGAAAGGTGGTGGAGGATTCTAATTCGGTGGTGATTGCCCAGTCAGTCGTCAATGCGATCCGAAGCGGAATTCGTAACAGCAAGGGCTTCACAAGGAAGGATGAAGCCTATTTCCTCCTGCGCCACGATGGGGTCAAGGACAAGGTCCCGGTGGATCCAAGGCTGATAAAATCCACGGGTGATTATTACATCCTGTTGCCGCGCTTCAGGAAGAACGCCAGCTTCTCAGGTACCGACCAGCGCAGGAAAGCTCTGCAGGACAGCAAGCTCAGGGCCAGGGTCTACCCCGGTGGCAAGGTTCTTCGAGCGGGCGGTAAGATAGAGAAGGTCTATGAGCTTGGGAGGAATTTAATCCCGAATCTCGGTACCCAGGACAGGCTGAGGCGGGATTATCTCAATCTCGGGCCGCAGGAACCAGCCGCTGGTGCATTTCTCCAGGATGAGCGGGTGCTCAGGGATCTTACCATCGAGATATTGCGGCAGTACTCCTTTGCCATCAAAGTCAGAAACAGCTATTTCGATGCAGATTCAGCCCCGGACAAATCCTTCCGGCCAGCCAATAAGCTCTACCACTTTACAGTCCTTATCTACCGGCGATTTCCGGAGGACCCGGAGGACACGGATAATGAGGATCCCACGCCGGTTATGAAGGTTTATTTCGAGGCTGCAATATGAATCGAGGAGCTCCGACCCTGCAGCAGGCACCGGGTAATCATTCCACCTCTGAGAGAGGGCGTGGAGCCAGGGAGGGTTTTACTCTCATCGAGCTCATGGTGGCGCTGGCGCTCTCGGCAATCCTTTCCATCATGATTATGATGATTTCGACCGGCGCGCAGGAGACCTATACCGCTACCCTGCGGAAGGTCGAGATCTACAATCGATTTCGACTGGCACTGAATACCCTCACAGAGGATCTCGCTGCATGGATCCCCACCCAGGAAATGGAATTCTATACCGATGGAAAAGGTGGGGCCGGGCGGCGGAATTTTCATTTTGAATCAGGTGAGCAGGTTCCCGACACCTCCGACAGCTATGGCCCCGGTGTTGTTAACGGCGGGACTCCAGGATATGACGAGTATGCCCATATCGTTCAGCTGCATTATCTGAGCAACGAGCTTGAGCAATACAACCGGGGCGACTCGAGCTACAAGCGCCACGATGCCTACCAGGTCTATTTCCGTACCATGACCTATATCGAGGGGCAGAATCGCGAGGCCAATGTCGAATATATGCTCGTCGATCCGGGGCGCCCGAAGTCCGAATGGAAAAACGGGCTTCCGCCTCCTCCAAGGAAGTACGGTGACGGTTCCGGGCAGGAGCTTGGCAGGGAAAAGATCCGTGACCTCGCTCTCTACAAGGTCGTTCGTTTCTTCCGGATTGATGAAGACCTGATTACCAAACCTCACCTTTATCCGGTGGAGCGCAGGGTTGTGGAGGTGGCGACCAATGTGACTGATTTCCGGGTTGAGTATCTGAGCGAGAATCCATTTGGGAGAAGCAGCAAGAACCCTCCAATGTTCCGCACCCCGGAAGAGGATTATTCCAATAAATTTGGTGAGCTGGCGGTGCGTGCAAAAAAAGAAAAGACTCCCCGCAACGGTGCCAAGTATACGAAGGTGTTCGGCTATGGAAGTGTGATGCTGGACAGGAAGTTCCCCAAGGCCACAGCTGAGAGCGCGGTCTGGGGTGATGACAAGCTGCGCAATTCTACAAAGAAACCGCAGCCGGTCCGGGTCGGCTTCAGGGGAAGCTCAGTGATCAACTTTGGTGAGATTGTTCCCGGTGACCGGGTCTATATCTTCACCGACACGGAGCGGGGCGGGAGGAAGGCCGGGGGGAATGTTGCGGGCCGCCTGGCTGCGTTTCCTTCCGGTGACTACACCGTCAAGACCAACCTCAACGGTATGCTGGAATTCGTCGAAGACATCGACTGTTCCCTTTGGAACGGTAAGGATCAGTCCGGAATCCTCTACAAGGTGGCGTTTATGCCAACGGCCCTGAGGATCACCCTGCGGATGGTTGACGACGAGGGGTTGAACCCCAAGACGATGCAGCAGGTCATCTGGCTGCGGCGCAGATCTCGCTGAAACAGGCTCCCTGGCGGTGCAGCCGGGTTATGCAGGGCACTGGTGCTTTCAGACTTTCTCAGGGTTCATCGACATGAGGAACTCTGCATTCACCTTGTTGGCCTTGAGCTTCGTTGTGA
Organism: uncultured bacterium; assembly: GCA_913050545.1. GTDB lineage: Bacteria > Planctomycetota > UBA8108 > UBA8108 > UBA8108 > UBA8108. Next base: position 8,585 of record CAJWZY010000060.1, read on the forward strand.
GCAATTCCATCGCCTCTGCCGGATTCATGTCGTTGAGTATTTTGCGCAGGACCCAGATGCGGCGCTGTTCTTCAGAATCCAGTAGAAGCTCCTCTTTACGAGTTCCTGACCGCGTAATATCGATTGCAGGCCAGACCCTCTTGTCGGCGAGCCTTCGATCAAGATGCAGCTCCATGTTTCCGGTGCCTTTGAATTCTTCAAAGATGACCTCGTCCATCCGGCTGCCGGTTTCAACCAGGGCTGTGGCGATGATGGTGAGGCTGCCACCTTCTTCGATATTTCGTGCAGCCCCAAAGAAGCGCTTGGGTTTCTGAAGGGCACTTGCATCGACTCCGCCGGAGAGGATACGCCCGGAGTGGGGGACCTCGGTGTTGTAGGCCCGGCCGAGGCGGGTGAGTGAGTCCAGCAGGATGACAACATCTCTTCCGTACTCGACCATTCGCTTGGTTTTCTCTATTACCATCTCAGCAACCTGTACGTGCCTCGATGCCGGCTCGTCAAAGGTCGAGCTGATGACCTCGCCATCGACCGAGCGCTCCATGTCGGTGACTTCTTCCGGACGCTCATCTATCAACAGTACGATCAGGTCAACCTCGGGGTTGTTCTTGGTGATGCTGTTGGCCATCTTCTGCAGCAGGACGGTTTTACCTGTTCGCGGCGGTGCTACGATGAGCCCGCGTTGTCCTTTTCCGAAGGGCGTGACCAGGTCCATGATTCTCATCTCCAGGCCATCAGGTTCGAGCTCCATGACGAGGCGCTCTTCGGGGTAGAGCGGGGTCAGGTCATCGAAATTCGCCTTGTTCTGGAGGTTCTCAGGTTCTTCGTAATTGAGCGCCTCAACCCGCAGAAGAGCAAAATACCTCTCGTTCTCCTTCGGAGGCCTGATCTGGCCTGAGACGATCGTCCCGGTGCGCATGCCGAAGCGTCTGATCTGTGATGGTGATACGTAGATGTCATCGGGGCAGGGGTAGTAGCT
>CAJWZY010000061.1 GCA_913050545.1 uncultured bacterium
AATAGAAGTCCTTTTCGTGGGGCTTCAGGCCAAAGACGGGATAGACCACGAACATTGAATAGACCCTGCCCATCTGGAGAATTCCAGCCAGCAGGCCCTCGACCCGGTTATAGCATTCCTGGTATTTCTTCACCGCGCTTCCACTGTCCTCGCTCTTGCCCCTGTGCTCCTCCAGCAAGGCTGAGAGACCCGGCCGCCAGCTCTCGTCAAGATAGGCTCTCCAATGGGCCTCCGCAAACCCTCCATCCTTTCCCACCAGGAGTTCATGAAACCAGCCGGGACGTTCCTCGTTTCTGCTGGACAGCAACTGCGGGTTCCAGCCCTTGCCCAGCCTGAGGACCTCATCCACCCGGGAACGCAGGCCATCTCGATAACGCCTCGCCTCCCTGACCATGCGGATAGTATAGGCCTGCACCTCTTGGTCCTCTTTTTCAGCGACCGCCGGCTCACCGATGAACACCCCGCAGCTGGAAGACACCTCGCCCAGCTTCTGGAGGATGCCCTCACCCAGCTCCTTTTCCAGCTCAACGATCAATCCCGGATCTTCAACAACCGCGTTGAAGCTGGCTGAGAGCTCATGCCGACCCGAATACCAGCGCTGCCGGGGCGCAAGAAAAACAGTCCCCTCCCAGTTCCCGGCCTCTGTTACGACCGCAGGATCGAGGCAGCTGGCAACCCGGAACCCATCAAAAACCAGGTGAGTATAGATACCTGCTCCAGGAGGAAGGCTGGTATTTCCCTTAACGGAAACCCGTCCTCCCCCACCCCAGTCCTCTACAAGCACCGCCCCCAGCTCAATCGAGATTTCCTTCTTTGCGGATTTCGTTTCTTTTCCCCGGGCTCCATCCCGGGGAAGCTGGATCGTCCATTCTATTTGTGACGGCCTCGAAGCCAGCAATTGAAGAGCGGCACCCGGTGTCTCCTCCGGATCATCTCCAACAAGCACATTGTCAAACTGGGTGATGATCTCTCCCCCCAGTTCGATGACCAGCTTCAGAGAACGCCCGCGCCTGGCAGGTGGCAGAACGAAGCTGCCATCTGCCTCCGAAACAACACTCTGATCCCCCACCGTTAACTTCAGGCTCGGGAGTGGATCGCCCCCCGGAAGGCAGGCTCTTCCCCGCACCGCAAGCTCCCGGGGCTCCGGCGCTTCAGGCTCCGCAGCCACAATCTCTACTGGCTCCTCCTCTTCCTCCAGGTCATAGACCAGCCTCTCCTCAGGAAGCTCCGTATTTTCCTGGAGCAGATCCTGAAAATAATAGAGCCCCAGCACCAGGGGTATGAGCAGGACGAGGAAGCCCAGCAAGGAGAGGTGAAGATTTGACCGGCTCTTACTCAAGCTCTCTTCCCTCTGTTCAGGTCTTCGTGCAATCGACCGGGAGCAGACATGAAGGCAGGCCTCCCGGATAGATGGTATGTTAACACCATCAGGAGGATCTAAAAAGCCCCCGGCAAGACCTGGCGCTCCCCCCCTTCAAGACGGCCCGCTAACCCAAACCGTTGCAATTAACCATGAATCCGACCAACAGCCTCCCGGTCTACACTGATGGGGTTTTTCTCGAACACAACACGGGACCGGGACACCCGGAGCGGGCGGCAAGGCTGGAAAGTTGCCTCGAGGCTCTTAAACAATCTGAGGGCCTCTCCAGGAAGCTGAGCTGGAGCACTGGAAGACCGGCAACACAAGGGGAAATACTGCGGTGCCATCAAGGCCGGCATTATGAAAAAGTCCTCAAGACCAGGGGGCTCGAGGGCCGCTTCGATGCGGACACTGTCCATTCAGAAAAATCTGCCGATGCGTCCCTCGTTGCAGCAGGCTGCCTGCTCTCAGCTGTTGAAACCTGCTATGGAGGAGAACACCCCGCGGCCTTCTGCCTTGTTCGCCCACCCGGACACCACGCCACCCCCTCCAGGGCGATGGGTTTCTGCCTGTTCAACTCCGTGGCCATTGCCGCCAGGCATCTCCAGCAGATGGGCTGCCGAAAGGTACTCATCATCGACTGGGATGTCCACCACGGCAATGGAACACAGGACATCTTCTATACCGACCCCACTGTTTTTTATTATTCGCTCCACCAGTCGCCTCTTTACCCGGGAACCGGGGCCGCAGGGGAAAAGGGTGAGGGAGCCGGCGAGGGGACCACCTTGAATCGCCCGCTGAAGGCCGGCTTCGAGGCCGGCGCCTACCGGGAGCTCTTCAGCCGGGACCTTGACAGAATTTTTGAGGACTTTGATCCGGATTTTGTCCTCATCAGCGCCGGCTTCGATTCCCATGCTGAAGACCCCCTCGGCGGGCTCACCCTTCGCAGGAAAGATTTCGCATGGCTCACCCGGAATGTTCGAAACCGGGTTTCTCCAGGCAGGCTGGTCAGCGCACTTGAGGGCGGCTATAACATCGATGCTCTCTCCCGCTGCGTTGTCTCCCACCTGGAGGCTCTTTTGCCCGAAAACAGGCCGGACATTCAGATGACGGGAAAAAAATGATAGAATAGCCGCCGGGCTCCGGCAAAAGATCCGGGCCCGGCCTGGTCTCTCGAGATCATCTGAACTCCTGAAAGGGAAAACATGAAATACCTGACCTCCATCACTGCCCTCTGCCTGCTGGCATTGCTGCCGCTGTCCGGCTGCGGTGAAAAGACTCCTGCGCCAGGGGAAACAGGGAAGCCCTCCGCCCCTGCAAAAGAAACTTCTCCTGGGCCCACTCCTGCCGAGGTGGTCAAGCCGGCCGCTCCTGCCGCCGAGCCCGCCAAGCCTCCTGCTGAACCGGAAGTGGCTGAGAACCCGGAGAAAGAAGAACCAAAGCCAGCCATCAGTAGCGCAATCGAAAGCCTCACTGCCAGCCTCGGCTACAACCTCGATGGCCAGGAAGAGGGAGATCCGAAAACCGAGCTTGAAAAAGGCCTCAGCCTGCAGAAACAGGGACGCTATACAAAGGCTCTCGAAGTTCTTGGCCATGCCGCTGCGATGAAAGGTGATGAGAGCTTGCGGGCAGAGATCCTGCTCGAGCTGGCGGAAACCTACTTTCGACGGGGCAAAGATGCCCAGCAGGAATCCCTCGAACCCGGAGAAGTTGTCGAAGATCCGGATGCCAGCCTCGAAGCCAGCGCCGTCCTTTTCAAGGAGGTCGCCAGGCGCTACAAGACTGAACTCGATTTTTCAACCCAGGCCGCCTACATGGCCGGCTCCTGCTACCTGCTCCTCGGAGACCACCAGCGCGGCCTGAAAGCGTACAAAGCGGCCTTCGAGAACTTCCCGAGGACTTCGAAATACCGCTCCAAGGCGCTGGAGAGAGCCGGGGTCTGCTATGCGGGAATCGGAAACCCTATCCAGGCCCGTGCCTTCTTCGAAAAGTATGTAAGGGATTATGGAGCGGACCCCGAGTTCGCCTCCACGGTCACGAAGATCCGCAACAGGTACCTGCCGGAGCTGGCACTTGTAGGAAAACCGGCCCCGCCCATCCGGCCCACAAGCTGGCTCAATGGACATATCACCGGAGGACTAGAAGAACTGCGGGGCGAGGTGGTGGTCGTCACCTTCTTTTCCACCTGGTGCAACCACTGCAAAAGTGAATTGCCGCGGCTGAGGAAAGATGTGGAGAAGTGGACAAAACGGGGAGCCGTATTCATCGGAGTCGCCAACCCAAGCGACCCCAAGGGTAAATCACCCATAGATGTTTACGTAAAAGTAAACAAGGTGCCGTTTTTCGATGTCGCTCTTGATGATGGTGGGGGCAGCGCGAGGCCCTACCGTGTCAGTGGCATGCCCGCTGCGGCGATCATTGACCAGGACGGAATCCTGCGCTGGCGCGGGCATTACACCTTCATGGGGCAGAGCCTCCTTGAAGAGCTCCTCCCTGAATAATCCCCCCAAAGCGAAAATATACGGAGCCTTCGTTTTAGCGGCTTTTGCGGTAAAATAGGGACCCCGATTCGTCCGGTTTGGGCTGGCGGTTGGGCCTCAGACTCCGATGTTAGTGCTGTAGTAGTGTTTGGGTTGGAAGTTGAATGGTATCCGGTCCCTGAGCGAGGCGGCCGCCGTAACTCGAAAACGATCTGCCTGTCCGTATAAATACGGAAATTTCCCGGCAGAATCCGCATGAAAAATCTCCCGGCAATACTCCAGATGAGCCTTACACAACGAGCCCTGTTCCAGCTGCTTTCAACAGCGCTAATCGCAACAGTCATGCTGGCCGGAAGCCGGCATGCCCTGGCTGTCGACTGCAACCGCAACGGGGTCGAAGACCGCATCGATATCACGGCCAATACGAGCCCCGACTGCAACGACAACGGCATACCCGACGAATGTGAACTTGCCCCTCTCCAGTTCGGCCTTCGCGAGCAGGCCATCACCGTGGGGAGGTTCCCCAGGGCCATCACCTTCGGGGACTTCGATGGGGACGGAGACAACGACCTTGTCACAGCCAACAAGGATGCCGACACGAGCTCAACCCTTTCCTTCCTCACCAACGATGGAACCGGCAGCTTTACGAGATCCGATATCGAAGCGACCGTCAGGGCAAGTTCCATCGCCTCTGCCGACCTCGACGGAGATGGGGACCTGGACCTGGTAACGGCCAACTTCTTCACCATCGAAATATTCTGGAATGACGGAGGCGGTGACTTCTCAGAGCCAGCGAGTATCGAGGTCGCCCGGGCAACTCGTTTTGTCACCACCGGCGACATCAACCAGGACGGGCTGCCCGATCTCGTATTCACCAACACCAGCAATGACGATGTCAGCCTCAAGCTCAATGAGGGGGGACGTTCTTTTTCCGCCATCCTGAGCATCCCGGTCGGCGACTATCCAACAGCAGCAGCCATCGAGGATTTCAACGGTGACCAACTGGCTGACATCCTCGCACTCAACAGCCATGACGATAATGTCACCCTCATCCCCGGCAACGGGGATGGGACCTTTGGCGAGGCGCGGACCTTCCCGGTGGGCGCCGCCTCCCCCACCCAGCTGGCGGTGGCTGATCTTGACCTGGATGGAGATATGGACCTCGCCACCGCCAACCGTGAATCTGTATCCATCCTGCACAATGATGGAAACGGGAACCTGGAGCCGGTCGAAGAATTCTCTGCCCGACCCAGCCAGATCCTCACGGCCGACCTCGATGGAGATGGAGACCGGGAGATCGCCTTCGGATCGACAAGAGACTCTGTTGTCTCCATCCTCGTCAACGTAAACGGACGATTCATGACCGCGCCGGTGACCTTCCCGGTCGAGTTCGCCCCTGGCCTGCTGGCCGTCTGCGATCTGAATTCGGATGGCAACCCCGAGGTAATCTCCGCATTTGAGCGATTCACAAGTGTCGGGATCCTCTGGAACAAGGACCAGGGCGCGGTGGTACTCGACCCGGTTCTTGTCGACATGGGACCAGCCCCCCACGCTGCGACCATTGGTGATTTCGACAACGATGGGTTCCTCGATGTCGCCACCGGCGATGGTAACGGACGCTCCATCACTGTTTTCGGAAATACCAACGGCACCCTGAGACCACGACGAACGGTCGCCGCCGGTGAATACCTCAACGCGATCGACAGTGGTGACTTTGACGGGGATGGTGACCTGGATCTCGTGACAGGGGCCATGATGAGCTCGCATATGCAGATCTTCGACAATGTCGGCAACCTTGTATTCCGCCGGGAGGGACGCCTCGTCACCGGCACGAGGCCTTTCCAGGTACAGGTAGCCGAACTCAACGGGGACGGTTTCCCGGAGGTGGTGAGCGCTAACGAAGGAGCGGGAACCATCACGGTCTGGCTCAACAGGGCCGATGGCAACGGGACCTTCAGTGGGCGAAGAGATTACCGGGTCGGACGCCAGCCGGCCTGCAGCGACTCCGCCGATTTCAACGGCGACGGATTCAACGACATTGTTGTGGCCAACAGGGGCTCTCGAAATATTTCCATCCTGCTCAACCAGGGCAACGGGCTGTTCGCCAACGCCACCGAGATCCCCTTCGATGGAGCACCGTATTACGTTGCAGCCGGGGACTTCAACCGAGACGGCCTTGCGGATGTCGCGGTGGCCAACCCCTCCGGACGGGCGGTCGTCATTCTCACAGGCCGCGGAGATGGAACCTTCGAGGCCGGCGCCAGCTATGATGCGGGCGGGGCGCCCTACTCCCTTATTGTCCATGACATCAACGGTGATGGACTGCCGGATGTCGTCACCGGCAACTCAGAGGGCGGAACCATCTCGATTCTCCTCAACCTCGGTGATGGAACCCTGGGATTCGGCCTGGCCTACGAGGCAGGTGGCGGCCCGCGCTTTGTCGTGGCCGGCGATCTCGACAACGACTCAGACGCGGACATCGTCGCCGCCAACCACGACAGCCGCGACATGACCTTCTATTACAACCAGGCCCCCACCGTGCTGTCGGTCACCCACCTCGAGGAGATCTGTACCGAGCTGGATTACCATGAGCTGGCGACCTCCTCGCCACGCGGGCTGGACCTGAAATTCGTCATGCCGGTGCGCCCCGGTGAACCCGGAACCCTCCCCGTACTCTACCAGAATGGGCGGCTCTTCGATCTTCACCAGGACTTCCTCACCCAGACCTTCCCGAAACGATTCCCCCTGCTCGGCCCGGATGAATACAACCGGCTCGTCGGGCTCAGGGACACCCGGCAGTACTACATCGGCTCCATATCGCGCATGGCCACAGAAGAAGGAACAGTCTTCGGGTTCAGTGTCTATACCGACATCAGCTCCAGCGCCGCAGAGTTGCTGACCCTGGAGGAGGTTCGTTCAATCTACGACCATTTCGCCCAGACCTTCCACCAGGGGCCCCTCGCCTACCTCCCCGACAGTGTCCCCGCTCGTGAGAACGCGGCGGCCTGGGAAGATCCCGGCTTCCCCATCCTCTTTGACACCCGCAATATCTCAGCCGATTACGTCCCCTACACCCAGGCGGTCGGTTACGGAACCGTCAAGATCCTCGACCAGGAGTCCTTTGAAGAGGCCAATGACAATGGCCGCATCAGCTTCCAGGACATCCTGGTGCTCGATCATGCGCCCAGGGATATCGAGGGGGTGGTATCGGGGGTCATTACCGCCGAACCGCAGGGCCCTCTCAGCCACCTGTCGATCAGGACAGCGCGAAGAAATACACCGAACGCATTTCTCGAGGGGGCTGTCTCCGCCTTCACCCCCTTTGAGGGGCAGCTTGTCAGGCTCGAGGTGCAGGCCGATGAGTACCTGCTGCAAGCAGCAACCCTCGAAGAGGCCGAGGTCTTCTGGGCGGAAAACCGCCCCAGCCTGGCCGCGCCGCCGCAAAGGGATACAGAATTCAGCGAGCTGACCAGCCTCGCTGAGATGGATCTCACCGCTGAGGGCACAGAGCTCATCGCCCGCTTCGGAGGCAAGACGGTCAACCTTGCCCGGCTGCAGGAGACACTCTCAGGAGAGTTTGCGAGCTATGGCGAGGTCGGCTTTGGAATTCCCATCCACTATTACATGGATTTCATCCGGAACAACCGCCTGTTCTCCACCATTGACCCGCTTCGCATTGTCACCTACGAGGAATACATCGATGAGCTCTTCGCCTCCGAGGAGTTCCAGTCCAGCTCTGAATACCGATTCCAGAGCCTGGAGGTCTTAAGGGACCATATGGAGGACAGGGGAGTCATCGATTCCGAGCTGGTGGCCGCCATTGCCGGGCGGGTCGACACCGTTTTCGGATCCACAACTGCAAAGGTACGGCTGCGCTCATCCTCCAATGTTGAAGACGCGCTTGAGTTCAACGGCGCCGGGCTCTACAGCTCATCTTCGGCCTGTGCCGCAGACGATCTCGATACAGATGATAATGGCCCCTCCCGCTGTGAAGCTGACCGCGACAGCGAACGCGGGATCGCGCGGGCGCTGCGAAGGGTCTGGAGCAGTCTCTGGAACTTCCGCGCGGTCGAGGAGCGTGCCTTTTACGGGATCGACCATGACCTCGTCGGCATGGGTGTCCTCGTCAGTCGTACCTTCGATAACGAGAGGGCCAACGGTGTGGTCTTCACCGGCAACCCGTCCAATCCTCTCGACTCACGCTACCTGGTAACCTCCCAGGTCGGAGAAAACAGCGTCGTCAGCCCTGACCCTGGAGTCTCCACAGCGGTTGACCTCCTCCTTGTAGACGATGGTGCCGTCCTCGACATCACCCGGTCGACGAAATCATCGCTCCTTGGCGCAGGAGAAAACGTGCTCTCGGATGAACAGCTAGAGGAGCTGGGACAGGTCCTCTGGCACATCGATCGTAACTTCCCCATCGAGACCGGCGAGCGCGACCGCGACGAGGTCGTTCTCGACCTCGAGTTCAAGATTGAAGAGAACGGGTCCCTGGCCATCAAGCAGGTCAGGCCGTTCCTGCGTAATGCCCCCCTGCCCCCGCGGCCCGAATTCGAGCTGGTCATTCCTGCTGAAACGACCGCCTGCGTAGGTTTCGGCAACGCCAGCATCCAGCGTGATCCAAGAAGCGTCTACGAGTTGAAAAGCCAGGTCCAGCTCCAAAGCGGCACCCACCTGCTGCCTACCGCCAACCTGGTTTCCACGCTCGACCTCATCCGGGAGGTTCGCTTCGGACCGGACTCCGCTGTGCTGGAGCCGGCCGGGCCGGGACTCCTTCGCGCCAGCCGGATTGCCAACAACGATGGGAGCACCCGGCACAGGTTCATCTTCGACCAGGTCTTCGTCATCGACGGCAACCATCGCCTGAAATTAAAACTCTTCCTCCTCGAACCCTTCAGGGCCAGGGGAGAGGATCTCATCGAGGGCTCACTCGTCCTCGATGATGCCTATCTCGAGACCGGGCTCTCGCTGCAGGCGGAGATAACCTCCCTGGAAGATCCCGACATGAGGTTGTTCCTCGACTACAACTCCTGCTCCTATGAAAATCTCGATCTCTGGGAAGCAGGCGCTACCCTGGAGGACGGCACCCGCATCTCCATCATCGAGCGCTACCGTCCACCACAGAACGAAGAGTTCGGCCCCATTCGAATGCAGAGAGGTGACGTCACCCTGCGCGGGCAGCGGCGGAGCACCTCATCCTACTGGAACCTGGTCTACTCGGCCTCACGGCACAACACCTTTGTACGCCACTGGATCCTGCTGGATCCCCCGGTCGAGGTCGAGGGCTTCGAAGAGCCGGTGGCCATTGTCGAGCTGGTGGCCCCGCAGACCAACAGCGCGGGAGAGATCCTCCAGGAACCGGTGGGGAAATACCTCAGCGCCTCTTTCACAGAGCTTGGGCGGGCAGCCGTCAACTCCTACAGCCACGACCTCTACACCGAGCCGGAAGGTCCCATCCTGCAGCGAGGAGATGTGGACGGGGACGGCCGGTTGTCCATCACAGATGCCATCACCGCGCTGCGCTACCTCTTCACAGATGGAGAACAACCCGGCTGCCTGAAAACAGCCGATGCCGATGACGATGGGCTCCTCTCGGTAACCGATGCAGTCCGGATCCTCGGCTATCTCTTCCGCGGCGACGACCCGTTGCCCGGTCCGTTCAGGGAATGCGGGCTGGACCCGAGCGAAGATGAGCTCAGCTGCGAATCCTACCAGGCT
>CAJWZY010000062.1 GCA_913050545.1 uncultured bacterium
TGGAGATGAAGACGAGTAACATGGAGGTTACGATTCCAGTCCCCGATATCCCCTTCGGCAATGCCTACCTGTCTGCCTCGGTGATCCGTGGTGTCGATCCTTCACAGAAATGGCGGCCGCACCGTGCCTACGGCATAGCGCCGCTGTGGATTGATTACAGCGAAAGGCAGCTGCTGGTAAGCCTGCAGGCACCCTCCCGTCTTCGCCCAGGCGATTCCTCGGCAACCCTGGTGAGGGTCGCGGGACAGGATGGGGAACCGGTCGAGGCACAGGTAAGCCTGGCCCTTGTAGATGAAGGGATTCTGTCCTGGACGAAGCAACCAACCCCGGATCCCTGGAGTCATTTCTATGGCCGCCAGCGCGCGCACGGGGTTTCCCACCGTGATCTCTACAGCAGGTTTCTGCCCGAGGCCGGGATCGATGCGAAGCCGGCAAGGCCTGGCGGGGGAGCGGAGTTCATCGCAGACAATGGCCGCCGGCTCAACCCCGTCAAGGCGAAGCGTTTTCGCTGTGCGGCGCTATGGCTGGGTACTTTTCCCACCGGCCCGGATGGCAGGGTTCTCGCTACCTTTGACCTGCCGCAGTTCTCCGGAGAGATGAGGCTCATGGCGATAGCTCATTCGGGATCGAATTTCGGTTCCTCGGAGGACTACATTAAGGTCAGGTCGCCACTGCACCTCGAGCTGGGGCTGCCCCGTTTTCTCGCCCCCGGCGATCGGTTCATCTCGGCGGTTGATGTGTTCAATGACACCGGTGTACGGGGCATCGCGGAGATTGACTGGGAGCTGTCCGGGCCGCTTGAGCGCTCCGCCCAGGCAGTTACAGATCTCGCCTTCGCTTCGCCCCATACCCGTGAGATCGGGCTCGACATCGCTGCCTCTCGCCGCCTTTTCCAGGGGATCCGTGCCCTCGGCAGCGCCGGCGTGGCGCTGGCTCGGATTAGTGCCCGCCTGGGCGACGAGCAAACCGAGGTGAAGGTCGAGCTGCCGGTGCGCCCGGCGGTCCCGCTGCAGGTCAATACCCGCACCGGAACGATCACGGCTTCCGAGCCGCTCCAGCTCGAGCTGGGTGATCTTGCCCTGCCGGGTACTGCCCGGCACAGGATCTGCTTCTCGCCGATGCCGAGTCTCGATCTTCTCGGCTCCCTGGATTATCTCATCAGGTATCCCCACGGCTGCCTCGAGCAGACGACCTCCAGTGTGTTTCCGCTGGTCTATCTCAAGGACCTCGGAGGAATGCTCGATCTTCAATATGGCAGGGGGGAGTCTTCCATCAGGAACCGGTCGGCTGAGATAGATGTTTTTATCCAGGCCGGAATCCAGCGAATCATGAGCATGCGCAGCGGCTCTGGCTGGCTCTCGATGTGGCCCGGTGGCAGCAGTGTATGGCACTGGGGGACCGTCTACGCCACGCACTTCATGGTGGAGGCTCAAAAGGCCGGAATCGAGGTGCCCGAGTCTGTTCTCTCCGAGATCCTTACTGTGCTCGCCCGCAAGGTCAAGGCCGGTGGGCAGTGGGTTCCTCAGAGGCACTACGGCCAATCGTCCGGCCTGGTGTCAGCTTACGCTGTCTACGTCCTGGCCCTGGCAGGGAGGGATGATGGTCTCGAGGACCAGATCTCTGCCGCGCTGGAGCATCATGACAGAACCCAATACTCTTCGGCGCAGACCAGGTTCCTGCTGGGAGCCGCACTCTCAGCTCTCGGCCGGGAGCAGAAGGCGCGAACCGTTCTCGGCGAGGAGCTTCCACCTCCATCGACCGTACGCCAGACCGCCGCCGCCTTGAGCTCGCCTCCCAGGGAGGCAGCCCTGCTTCTTTCGGCCCTGCTCGATGTGGACCCTGCCAGCTCACAGGTTGCGGCGCTGGTAGAAAGGCTCAATGGCTACAGGATCGGGAATCGCTGGGGTAATACCCAGGAGAATGCGTTTGCGATCCTGGCTCTCGGTAAATACGCCAGGCAGAGCGCCGCTGCGGGTTCCAATTACACGGCTTCCCTTCGTGTCGCAGGCGCGGATCCGTTTGTTCTGGAGGCCGGCGAGAGCAAGATCATCGAGGGCGATTATTCCGGCGAGTCCATCCAGGTGGACCTGGAGGGGGATGGCCGCCTGCACTGGTTTCTGGTTGAGGAGGGAGTCCCTCTCAATGGTGTCGTTGAGCAGGTTGACCAGGGCCTCGCTGTTCGCCGCAGGTACCTCGATGGAGATGGTAAAGAGATCCCTGATGGAACCGTCAGGCAGGGTGATATTGTCCAGGTGGAGCTGAGGCTCAGTGCCTCCAGGACGCTGTCGAATCTCGTTATTACCGACCTGTTGCCTGCCGGTCTCGAGGTGGAGAACCCGCGACTGTCGCCGCAGGGGAAGTTGCCCTCCGGGGCAAAAGTGAAAGGGAAGGCTTCCGGGCCTGCCCAGATCGTAACCGCGCATATGGATATCCGGGATGACCGTGTGCTCCTCTATGTTCCTTCTTTCAGGGGCAAAGGGGTTTACCGCTATGTCGCCAGGGCCGTGACCATGGGCGATTTCATGGTGCCGATGGTTGCCGCTGAGAGCATGTACGACCCGGGTGTTTACAGTCGTGGCGGTTCCGGACGGCTTATCGTGGGGGACAAAAAAGGCGGATGAGATGAAACTTACGGATCGTCTACGCATGCCGCGCTGGCTGCGGCTGCCCGGGGGGCGCAGGCTCCTGCGGGCAGGCCTGCAGGGTGGTGTCGCTGCCGTCGCTTTGTTTCTCATTCTCTGTTTCCTGTTCCCCTTTGATATTGCCCGTTTCGAGTCCTATCCGGCCTCCTCCTGGGTAACCGCTTCCGATGGTCAGTGGTTGCGCGCCTACCGCAGCAGCGATGACGAGTTCCGGTTTACCCGGGAGCTCGATGAGATCTCGGACTGGCTTGAGCTTGCGACCATCGCGGTGGAGGACCAGAATTTCCGTACCCATCACGGGGTTGATTTCCCGGCGGTTGTACGCGCCGCCTGGCAGAACCTCGTGCGCATGCGTGTACACAGCGGCGCATCCACCCTCACCATGCAGCTCGTCCGGATTCTCGACCAGCGTCCACGCACAATCCCCAGCAAGCTCATCGAGGCCTTCTACGCCCTGCAGATTGATGCCCGGCTTGACAAGGATGCGATACTCTCTGCCTACCTCAACCTCGCCCCCTACGGCGGTAATCTCCGCGGTGTTGAGGCGGCTGCCCGGCGTTACCTGGGCAAGTCAGCTGCCCAGCTCAGCCTTGGTGAAGCCGCCCTGATAGCCGGTTTACCGCAGAGTCCATCCCGGCTTCGTCCGGATCGCCATTATAAGCGAGCCCTTGGCAGGCGCCGGGTGGTGCTGGAGGCGATGTTCGGGCAGGAATTGATCAGTAAAGAGCAATTTGAGGAGGCCTTGCGCTCACGCCCTGCAGTAAGGGCGCACCCGTGGCCTTTCCAGGCACCACATTTTTCTGATCTTGCCCTTCGCCGGGCAAGGAGATTCGGTCGCCGGTCGGGGCAGATCCAGACCTGTCTTGACCCGGGAGTCCAGGCCACTGCACAGGTCTACCTGCGGGACCACCTCCAGCGCTCAGCGGACCGCCTGGCAGATCTTGGTGCTGCAGTGGTTGTGCTCGAGGTCGAGAGCGGCGAGGTCCGGGCGATGATCGGCTCGCCCTCCTTCTTCGATTCCCGCGGCCGGGGCCAGTACAATGCCGCCCTTGCGCGCAGATCTTCAGGTTCAACCCTGAAGCCATTTCTCTACGCCCTTGCTTTTGACCAGAGGGTTTCTTCTCCTGCGACCTTCCTTCCGGATGTTCCGACTCCCTTCGCATCCTATATCCCGGAAAATTATAACCGTCGCTACCAGGGGCCCGTTCCGGCCGCCGAGGCCCTGGCCAGGTCGCTGAATATACCGGCGGTAAGGCTGCAGCAACGTGTGGGGACAGGTCGCTATCTCGACCTCCTGCAACGCTGCGGATTCAACAGTCTCTACAGAAGGCCGCAGGACTACGGCCTGACCTTGTGCGTGGGAGGTGGAGAGATCAGCCTCCTGGACCTGGCTGGAGCCTATACCGTATTTCCCGGCCTGGGTCTCTGGCGCCCTCCCGAGATCCTGGCCACCGCTGGCGCAGACCGGCGTCGAAGCAGGCGGATTTTCAGCCCCGGCGCGGCAGCGGCTGTTCTCGCGGCGCTCTCCACGCCGGATCATCTCTACCGCTCAGGGGTGATGCCACAGGGGTATTACGGTCCGAGCCTGGGTTACAAGACGGGTACATCCTTCGGCCTGCGCGACGCGTGGACTGTTGCCTTCAGCTCTTCCTGGATTGTGGCTGTCTGGATGGGTGATGTTCGCGGTCGCTCGCGCTCCACGCTGATCGGCGCAAAGGCGGCTCTTCCTCTTGCCCTGCCCCTCTGCCTGGAGCTTTCCGGTGGCAATCTGCCGGGCTGGCCGGAAACCCGCGAGCTGGCAGAAGCCGATGTTTGTGCGCTGAGCGGATATCCACCCGGCCCGCACTGCGGGAGCAGGAGGCGGGTCATGTTGCCGTTGAGATCGCTGGGGATGCCGGCTTGCAGGGTCCACCGGGAGGTGCTGGTGGATGAGAGCCGGGGACTGGAGGTCTGCGGCTGCTGCCTGGATGGCTCCGCAACCGGCACGGTCGTTCGAAAGCAGGTTGTTGACTGGCCACCGGAAATGGCCGGCTGGCTCGAGCGTAATGTGTCCTCCGTCACCGACCGCCTTCCCCATGATCCGGCCTGCAACGGTGGGAGCCTCGCCCGTTCCCCGGAAATCGTTACACCGGTCGATGGATCCCGGTTCCGCCTGGTTCGCGGGGCATCGTTCAGGCAGAGGCTTCAGTTCAGCGCGGTTGCGGCCGCCGATGCCCGGAAGTTGTTCTGGTTCGTCGATGGGGAGCTGCTGGCGGAGGTGGGCTCGACCGAAAAGGTCGGCTGGGATCTCAGGGCAGGGAGGCACCGGATTCGTTGCGTTGATGACAGGGGGCGGACAGCGGCGGCAAGTTTCGAGGTGAGCCGGGGCGCTCCCTGAAGCGGATCCTCGGCCGATTGCGGGATTTTCCACAGAGGGCATCGAAAAGCTCCGCCCGGGGCGGTTATAATCCGGGCGGTTTCTTATTCCTTCTTGCGGAGCCAGAGAATGGGCCGGAGAGTGCTGGTAACCGGCGGTGCCGGTTTTATAGGTTCACACCTTGCCGAGGAGTTGATCCGCTGCGGCCACGAGGTCGCGGTCCTGGACAATCTCTCGGGAGGGTCCGCTGCTCAGGTTCCTGCAGGTGTTCGACTCTACGAGCTCGACATTACCGAGCCCATCGATGAGGCCTTTGAAGATTTTCGCCCGGATGACGTGGTCCACCTTGCGGCGCAGGTCTCTGTTGCGGTCTCCATGCAGGAGCCGGTGATGGATGCCCGGATCAATGTCCTTGGGTCGATCAACGTGATCACCGCTGCACAGCGCCACGATGTGCGCCGGGTGGTTTATGCCTCTTCCGCTGCCTGCTACGGTGCGCTGGAGGAGGGGATGCTCAGGGAGGACATGAGATGTGTTCCGGCATCTTACTATGGAGCCTCCAAGTACGCGGTGGAGCATTACCTGCATTCCGCCCGCCAGGCCTCCGGCCTTGAGTGGGCGGCTCTTCGCTTTGCCAATGTCTACGGTCCGAGGCAGGACCCCCATGGCGAGGCGGGTGTGGTGGCTATCTTCGCCCGCCTGCTGCTCGATGGAGGCCAGCCGGAAATCTTTGGTGGAGGGGAGCTGAAACGGGATTATGTTTTCGTTACAGATGTGGCTCGCGCGGTTGCACTGGTGCTCGATGCGGAGCTCGAGGGCTGTGCGGATCCCGTATTCAATTGTTCAACGGCGGTTGGAACGACCACCAACGAGATCTACGCACACCTGAAGGAAGCCTGTTCCTCGGATATTGAGCCCACCAGCGCGCCGTGGCGCCCTGGCGATGTACAGAATCTCATCCTCGATAATTCCAGGTTGAAAGCGGTGGTGGACTGGGTCCCACGGGTCACGCTCGAAGACGGGATCTCCCGCACGGCCACCTACTTCAGCAGCCTGGATTGACCACTCTTCTATAGCTCAGGCTGTTTTGCTGCTGTCGAGGGCGCGCTCAAGATCAGCCTGGAGGTCGCACGTGTTTTCCAGCCCGACGGAGAGCCGGAACAACCCCCCGGCAATACCGGCCTTCTCAAGCTCTGCCTCGCCCAGGGCCCCATGTGACATAGAGGCCGGGTGTTGCAGGATGGATTCGGCGCCACCGAGGCTGACAGCCGGCTGGATGACCTGCAGCTGGTCTGCAAAGCGCATCCCGCGCTCGACCCCGCCGCTGAGCTCAAAGGAGAGCATTCCACCAAATCCGGACATCTGGGAGGAGGCCAGCTCATGTGCCGCATGTGATTCAAGGCCCGGGTAGTTCACCTTCTCCATGTCCTGCCGGCTCTCAAGGAAGCGGGCGAGCTCGAGGGCACTCGCGTTCTGGCGCAGAACCCTCAATTCCAGGGTCTTGAGTCCCCTCAGCAGGAGCCAGGCCTCGAACGGGCTCAATGAAGCTCCCAGGATCTTCAGGAATCCCCAGCAACCCGCGATGATTTCTTCCGTCGAACAGATCACTCCGGCGGTGACATCGGAATGTCCCCCGATTGCCTTGGTTGCGGCGTGTACAACGGCATCAAATCCGAGGGCGATGGGGTTCTGGTTCACCGGGGTGGCAAAGGTGTTGTCGATGATCGAGACCACCTGTTTCTCGCGGCACAGGGCCGCTACCTTTCCCAGGTCACAGATCTCCAGGGTCGGATTGGTCGGGCTCTCGACGATGAGGGCTTTTGTGCGCGGGGTGATTGCGGCAGCGAGGGCATCGAGGTCAGAAGCATCAACTGCTGATGACTCGACTCCGAAGCGGGGCAGGATCCCGTTGGCCAGCTCGTGAACGCCTGAGTAGATCGAGCGGCCCACCAGGAGGTGGTCACCTGCCTGCAGAAGAGAGAGGATGAGAGTGGAGATGGCGCCCATTCCGGAGGAGAGGGCAAGGGCGGCCTCCGCCCCCTCGAGCTCGGCCATGACCGCCTCGAATTGCTTCGTGGTCGGGTTGCCCCAGCGGGTGTAGAACTCCGGCGGGGCAACGGTCTGCCCCATCTTTACCCCCTCCTCGAGATTCTCGAGTGTAAAGGTCGAGGTCTGGAAGATCGGCGGGGTCAGCCCCCTGGTCTGGTTCCACTCGTTTCCCGAGTGAATGGCACGGGTTGTGAAACCCTGTTCGTCCTGTTCCTGGTTTTTCCTGCTCATAGGCTGATCCTGCTGGATTGTTCCCACAGGATAAGTGAATCAACGTTGAAAACAACACGCCTTTGTGGGGTGGGCCTGCAGAGATCTTAAGGGTTTCTGCAGGAGGCAGGCGCTTCGATTGTCTGGCGGTCTGAAGTGTGCTAAAAATTCAGGTTCTCCGGACGCAGGAGTGTCCGGTTCCCGAGCATCAATCCCGGTAACCCGATGGGGGTAAGATCATGCAATACAGACAGTTTACCGTTCTCGCGCTTCTGCTGGTGGCCGCGACGGGTTGTGGTGGAGATTCCAGTGATCCTGTTTCCGGTGGTGGGGCTGCGGGGGCCGGGGAATTCAGCTCTCTCCTTGAGCCCGGCTATACAGTGGAAAAGCTAGCTGGCGATCTTGGCGATGCCAGTGCGCAGGCTGTAAAGGCACAGAAGCAACGTCTCGAGGCTGCGATTGCCGGTTCCAGGGAGCAGGTTGGCAGGCTCCAGCTCGAAGTGCAGCGGTTTTCAGCCGATGCACTTCTTTCCAGTGAGGCCAGGGCGACCAGGGATGCCCTGGAGTCCCGCAGGGGCGAGCTGTCGCTCCTTGAGAGCAAGCTGGCTGCGGTCTTGAAACATATCGGGCTGCAGGAGGCTTCGGGAAAGTAGCTTCAGCTGTCGGCCGGGAATACCTTCTTCGGGTTCCACCTGTTGGGCCCCCCAGGGACCAGGATCGCCACCAGCCTGCCGCCGGAGGTCCAGGCGCCAAGGGTTTCGGGTTTCCCCTCAACCTCAAGCTCCAGCGTCTGCCCGTGGCTGAGCAGGCTGGCCTGGTGGTCAGAGATGGTTACCTTCGGCATGTCCGGGAGCACCTGGGACAGGGGATGGATGTGCTTATCGAGCAGAGAGCTCGCGGCGGCCTCCTCGAGCTCCTCCAGGCTTACGCTGTCTTCAATCTTCCAGGATCCGCTCGAGGTCCTGGAAAGGGATTCCAGGTAGCCTCCTGTTTCGAGGGCTGCGCCGAGGTCATGGGCAACCGAGCGGACATAGGTTCCTGACTGGCATACGATGTGGAAGTCGAGGCGGGGGCATTCCCACTCCAGGAGCTCAAAGGAGTCGATCCGGATCCTGCGGGCAGGAAGCTCGACGCTTTTGCCTTTGCGTGCAAGCTTGTAGGAGGGCACCCCGTCGCGCTTGATGGCGGAATAGGCGGGTGGGACCTGTTCGATCTCACCGATGAAATCTGTCATGGCGCTCTCGACCATCCTGCGCTCCAGGTGTGCTGTGTCGGCCTCGCCCGTTGTTTTACCTTCGCGGTCATAGGTGTCGGTGCTTCTGCCGAGCACGATGGATCCCTGGTAGGTCTTGATTCCCGGGACGAGGTATTCGACAAGCCGTGTGGCCTGCCCGGCGCATACCAGCAGGATCCCCGTGGCGGCAGGATCGAGTGTGCCGGCATGGCCGACCCGCTTCTGCCCGAGGATCCTGCGCACCCTGTTCACGACATCGTGCGAGGTGATTCCTGCCGGCTTGTTGATGTTGAGGAGGCCGTTGTGTGGGCTGTTCGATTTCGAGGGCATATTAAGCGCGGTCGTTTTTTCGTCTCTGCTGCCGGCGGTAAAGCATTTCTTTCACGGTGGTCCCTGTCTCAGAATCGCAGCAGGCGCAGGCGCGCCAGGGCCGGCAACAGCAGCAGGTCGGCCAGCAAGGCGACAGTGACGAAGAATAAACCCTCACGGGTGAATTCTCAGGGTGGCAACGCTCGATTCTGATTCATTGCAGCTGTTCCAGTTGCCAATGCGCACCAGCCTGTCAACATCGGTTAATCCCTGCCGGTGCTGATTGTTAAGTAGATAGGTTGTGAATCAAGTCGGTATAAGATATTCTGTGTCCTAAGGCGGTTAGCTGAAAAAATGTAGCTCATGGGTAATTCGTTCTTTTTATTCCGCCAGATCACCTTAGTTGCTGTGTTATCAACTTTTTACTTTTCGAGCGTTTCTGCGGCTGAAAACATCAATTCTATAAACTCAAAATATTTTGGCTTTTACTATTTTCCAAATAATATTTTTATAAAATTTATTTTTCCAACTTTCTGTATAATTGTATTATTAAATGCATTTAATTTTACAGATGGTATAAATGGTCTTGCTTCTTTTATTGGCTTAAGCTGGTTTTTATATTTATTTATAAAATTACCTATTTTATTTGATGCATATATTTTCTTTGTAATATTTTTAGTATTTTTTTTA
>CAJWZY010000063.1 GCA_913050545.1 uncultured bacterium
ATGCGAATTCCGGAACAATACCGCCACCGAAACTGGCCGGGATCTGCCGCCCGGAGGAGCGATCGGCAACTGGGCTCTAAACAGTGTTTCTACCATTTCCGAATCCATCTTCTGTGGAAACCAGCCGGCTGCAATCTCCCCGCCTGGTTCCTGGGAAGACTCGGGTCAAAACCTGTTCAGCGACATTTGCGAAGAGGATCTCCCTGGAGAAACACCCCCCTTCCTGCGTGGAGATTCCAATGGCGACGCGGTCCTGGATGTGTCGGATGCCATCACCACCCTCGGCTTCCTGTTTCTTGGTGATAACTCTCCAGCCTGCAGGGCTGCGGCTGATTCGAACGCCGATGGAAATTTCGATATCAGTGATGCGATTTTTGTCCTGAACTTCCTCTTCCTTGGCGGTGAGGCCTTCCCCTCACCCACAGAGTGTTCAATCTCCGAGCAGAGAAGCGATCTCTCCCTGGGATGTGAGAACAGCAGCTGCCAGTAGGAGGCATCACTGAGACTCCACCTCGCAGGGTTCTACTTCAGCGGTGAAAAATCGAGTGGCTCGAGGTAGAGGCGCTCGGGAGGTTTTGACAGGAACCTTCCATCGAGCTGGGACTGACGGGCGACCTTGCGCCAGCTCGGGTCGCTGCCGAAGGCTTTCCAGTTGGCGTCGGCCTGCTTGCGGTTGGCGTGATGGACCAGGTAGATGAGGGTGTTGGCGGATTCGGGCTGGTCGAAGGGAGTCCAGTAGCCGACATTCCTGATCCCGTGCATTGCGAAGAGCCTGGTGGTGTGGTCGCGGAAGCGGGCGTTGAGCTTTGAGAGCTTGCCGGGGTTGGTGACATAGGTCCTGAGCTCGTAGATCCCCCCCGCCTTCTCGATGGCGTTGCGGGCGGCGGCGGAATAGTCATTGGCGCTCATGAAGATGCTGGTGGGTTTTTCAGCCAGCAGGCGCTGGAACTCGGGAATATCGAGGACAGCCTCCCACTGGCGGTCGCGGGTGAAGCTGTTCCAATTCCTGTAGGCGGCATAGCGCGAAGGATGCTTGAGGATATAGACGAACTTCCTGCGGGCCTTCACGCTGCCATCGGTCGGGATCCAGTAGCCGAGTGGCTCCATGCCGTGCTTGCGGAAGATCCGGTCGGTATGAACCCGGAAGCGCTTGATGAGGTGGGCGAACCTGTCCTCGCTGCCGTGGTAGATGCGCAGCTCATAGACGGGACCCTTGAGGAGCCGTTCGGCCGGCGGCCGGGCGGGCCGCGCGGGCACGGCGTCGGCTCCCTTCCTGGCCCCGAGGGCCACAGCGAGCGGCGCCCTGAAGACCCAGGCCATGTCGTCGGAGATGAGGCGGCTGGCATCGTGACCGCCGATGTAGAGCTGCCCGTCACCGAAGGGAGAGAGGCAGAAGGCGCGCGGCGATACGAGGACCGGCTTGCCGGGAGCGTAGGCATTGTTCACCTCCAGCAGCCTGTAGCTCTGGTCGGCGGAGCGAACGGCATAGAGGGCGCCGGCGTAGAGGCGGCTTCCCTTCCAGCGCAGGTGGTCCTTTGACAGGATGTTTCCCTGGAACCCGACGAGGTGAACGGTCTCCCCGGTAGCGGGGTGGGTAACCGACAGCATCCTGTTGTGCGCTCCAAGGGTATAGGGAACCTTGACGCCAAGCGCCCGGCTCATGAGGTCCGCCATGCTGGCCTCGTCGTGAAGCCTGTAGGACCCCTTCCCATCGGGGTCGAGACGCTTGACCTGGCTCTGCGATCTCGCACCGGGGGCCCAGAGAAAGAGAATCGACTCACCCTCTCCCCTGGGGTTGGCAATGGTTGTCAGTCCGCGGATTCCCCCGACGTCGGTGTCGGTGTCTTCCTCTAGATTGAGGATCTTCGAGTAGGTGGGCCTGGGGCCATCGTTGCGCCGGTAGATGGAGCTGCCCTCGGAGAGAAAGAGCGAACCATTGGCACGGGTAAGGCCCAGCGGACGCGTCTTCAGGCTGCCGGTGGTGAGAAAGGGAAACTCGACGTGGCGGTCCCAGCGGATCCCGCCCGCAATCGAGGGATCATAGACACCCGAGGTGACACCGGGATTGCCCAGCAGCAGGAACAACCGCTCGATGCCCGTCACCTTGTCCCTGTAGACCTCCATGTCACGCGGGACCCAGCGCACCCCGCCGGCGGTCGAGCCGTGGCGAACGAGGGTGTGGGTCCATTTGCCGCTTTCATCGTCGCGCACCCAGGCCGAGACGGCCCCCCCTCTTTCGAAATTCGCGCCGGAGGCCATCACCAGCAGGTTGCGAGGCTTCTCCAGCGGCTTGCCCGCCGCATCGCGGGTAAAGGTCACCGACTTGAGAATATTGCCCTTCATGTAGATGAGGCCGAAATCATTGGCCTTGCCGAAATCGAGATCAACCTGCCACTGCCCCCCGGCGGAGTCCAGCCGGAGAACCTGGGCAGACTGCTTCTCTGCATCCGGCGGGATAACCCAGCGGGAATCAACCCAGTAGCCATTGGCCGCGTAGAGCTTCCCCTTGTGCGCCACCAGGTGCATGATCTCCGAGCCGCCGGCATGGGCTCCCTTGCGGTCGGTGTAGCCGCCATCGTAGCTCTGCTTCCAGCGAGGCTCCTGCCCCGTGCCCTCCTCACCGGGAGGGCCAACTCCCAGGCAGGCGGACAGGCAGGAGATGATTCCTGCGCTTATGACCAGGGTCATCAGCAGCTGTCTGGACAAAGTCATCCGGTGATTCTCCTTAACGGGAGGCCCCGTCCTTTGCGAACTTCCAGCCCGGCACGTAATCCCGGGTCAGCTTGACATCCTTGTCGAGCGCGGCACGGAGCATCTCAATCGGGATGGAGTTCTGCCGGAGCACCGCATCATGGAACTGGCGTGGAGTCATCCTGCCGCCGGCGACCAGCTTGCTTGCCAGCGCCCGCAGCTGCAGGGCACCGAGCATGTAGGCCGCCTGGTAGAGCGGCGAATAGCCCCCCTGGATCGAGCGCCTCACCTCGGCGGTGGCGTTGCGGCGTTCATGGCCGACCCTTTTGACCAGGAAGTCGACCGCCTCATCCGCCTTCATCGTCCCCAGGTGGAAGCCGAGGGAAAAGATGATCCTGGCACAGCGGTGTTTTCTCCAGAAGAGCATGCCGATGCGGTCCTCGGGAGTCTTGGGGAAATCGAGATCCCACAGAAGCATCTCCCAGTAGAGTGCCCAGCCCTCGGTCCAGAAAGGCGTGCCGAACCTCCGGCGGTAAGGGCGGTAGCGTGCCGTCATGAAACCCTGCAGGTGATGGCCGGGGATCAGCTCGTGATGGACGGTCGCCCGCGAGAAGTGGATGTTGTTGCCACGCATGCTCATGAGCTTGTCCTTGTGGGCCATCTCGTCGGTGGGGAAGGAAACGCTGATGACCTCACCGCCGGTGAAGTAGGGGTTCACCCGCTGGCGCGAAGCCGACATCATCTGCATCCGCCAGGTCTCCTTGCACAGCGGCGGGATCGTCAGCAGCTTGCGCTCCTCGAGAAAATTCTCGGCCTCGAGCGCCAGCATCTTGATCAGCTTGGGCTGCTCCCCGGGCTGGACGTGCAGTTTCTTGACCTGGTCCTGCGCCTTGCGCCAGTCATCCCCGAACCCGAGGGCCCTGGAGGCCTTTGCCATCTCCTTGTCGCACCAGGCAAACTCGCGCTTCGCGATCTCCACCAGCTCCGCCGGAGTGTAGGCGATCATCTCGCGCTCGAGCGCCAGCGAAAGCGCCTCGGCACCGATCGGCTCACCCACCAGGCGGTCCGGATCCTTCGGCTTTTTCCGGGCGTGATTTACCAGCTGGTCGGAGATCAGCTTGGCGTAGCGGTCGAGAGCCTCGCGGACCTGCTGGGCCGGCTGCTTGACCCACCAGGAGAAGAGCGGATTGTAGCCATTGTAGAACTGGAACCAGCGCGAGAGAGCGCCACTGAGGTCACGAACACGACGAGACGCCCGCTCCGCTTTCTCCTTGCCCCAGCGTTTCCTCGACTCGGCGAGCGATCTCTCGAGGTCCCCGCGGACCGCAGTGATCTGCGCCTCAATCTCCTCGAGACTGGCCGCAACCGTCTTTCCATCGACGGGCTCCAGCCGACGATGGGCCTCGAGCTGGGAGACGATCGGCTTCCAGAAAGGCAGGAGCGGCAGCACCTCCTGGTCAAGCTCTCTCTCGCGCAGGATCTTCCTGCGGGTATGGCTGAGCTCGTTTCGAAGCAGCAGGTAATCGACCTGCCCCTCCCGGCTGAGACCGTCGAAGTCGAGCTTCTTGAGCGCATCCTGCTGCTCCTGGTAAAACGCCAGGCGGCGCTTGTGATCACCCCCGGAGAGCGGGATGTTGTAGAAGCGGTTGAGGTTGCCGCGGTCGGCGTCGAAGCGTTCAAAAAACGGGCGGAGGCCAGTGGACACATCGCTCTTGACCGCATCTTTTTCAGCCGAGGACAGAGGTCCCACTGCCACGATAGCGGCAATTGCCAGGACCAGGCGGGTTATCATGCTCTTCATGTCTATACCTTCTCGATGTTTCAGTTGAGGCAAGCCCATAGCCTATGCCAGTACGCGGTCACTGGCAAGGAGAGGGTCAGGTGGAACCCATTCAGCTGCGAACCCGGGGTCAGGATCCTTTCGCGGCCGGGTAGATCCGAACCGCCACTCCGCCCTGCTTGCTCATCGAAACGTCGAGAACGGTTTTTGAATCGACGGCCCGGCGGGAGATGCCCACCTTCGTGCGGGTATTGACCGATGGGTCGTGAAAGTAGACGGAGGCCTCGAAGGCCTGGCCCTCCGGAAGGAAGTCCAGGGGCACCTTCAAGGTCCTGGGCTCCACCGCGTTGAGACAGCCGACGTACCAGTCGCTTCCCTTGCGGCGGGCAACGACGGCGTAGGTGCCGACCTTGCCGTGAAGGACCCGGGAGTCGTCCCAGGTCGTCGGCAGGGCCCGGATGAACTCGAGCTCCGGCTCGTCTTTTTCCGAGGAGGGCTGGTCGTACCAGAAGAGAAACTGCAAGGGGCTGAAGAAACAGATCATCTTCGCCAGCTGGGCGGCATGGCAGGTCGTCTGGTCAACGTAGCCGTTGTAATAGCAGAAGGTGTGATCAGCCGGCCCCGCGATCATGCGGTTGAACAGGTTCGCGAGCGCCTGCTCGTTCGGCGGGCGGGTTTCATCTCCCCCGATTCCCTCAGCTGTCATAAAGTTCGGGTAGGTGCGCTGCCAGCCAGTCATCCGGTACTCATCATGCACATCGACCATGATCTTGTACTCCGCGCACCTGGCGATGGCCTCGTGCATCCAGCGCGTCCACTTCTGGTCGCCGTGCTGGACGAAGCCGAACTTCAGCCCGGCGATCCCCCACTCCTTGTAGACCGGAAGGAGCTTGTCGAGATCGCGCTCGAGGTGGCGCCTGTTGACGTAGAGGATGACCCCGATGTTGTTTTCCTTCGCGTACTTGATGACGGCCGGAAGGTCGAGGTTGCCCCGAGAGACGGTGCTGGCATCGGACTTCTCGTCCCCCTGGTTGCCATACCAGCCGGCGTCATACTCGATGAACTGCAGTCCGTTCTTGACCGCGAAGTCGACACAGGCCAGCCCCCCCTTGGTGGAGAGGGTAACGTCGCGGATCACCTTTCCAGGCCGGATCCAGCTCGGATCGGCAATCTTGCTCGGCTCGTTCAGGTTCAACAGGAGATCGTTATTGTCCAGCAACTGGCCGGCCCGGTCCGCCGCCATGACCACGCGCCACGGGGTCTTCAGGGGAAGTGAGCACTTGACCGGTTCGTGGAGCCTCGACACGAGCGTGTGGGGAGAGGTCTCCGAGCGCCGCAGTCGCATCCGGGCAAAGTCGACCAGCGCCGCCTCCGCGATGGCGATGACCTTTCCGCCAGCAGGCTCGATAATACAAGGTCTCTCAACACTGCTCCTGATCTTGCTCAAGCGGGTCTTTTTGTATTTCCCCTGGGCGGAGTAGACGGCCCAGAGCTTGTGGTCGTCGCCGATACAGAACTCGGTCTGCTCGCGCTCGATCGAGATGGTTTCCTCTTCGCCGCGGGAATCGACAAGGTAACGGAAGGCGACGCCCTCATCGTAGGCACGAACCTCGAGCTTGAGCTCTCCCGGGGGCTGTTTCCGGCTGAAGGTAACCGTGGCGCTTCGGTAGTGATCGCGAACCGTGGAGCGTTCGCCCCAGGCGGGCTTCCAACTCGCATCGTGCGCACTAACCGCGCTCCTTTCAAGACCGGCAAAACCGGTGGTCCAGTCGGTGCCATCGGCCTCCAGGAACCCGACCCCGCTTTCAGCGATGACCTCATCTTCTCCATGCCGGACCCTGTAGAGCGGCCTGCCTTTTTTGCCGACCGAGAACTCGATCACGAACGAGCCGTCCGGCGACTCCAGGGACTTCGCGGAGGTCTCCTTCGGCAGTGAGGAACCTGTGATGAGTCCACTGCAGCCCACCACCGCCAGCATCGAAAAGACCAGCAGCGTAATACCTGCTGCAACCACCACTCTCTGGGCGTTCTTCATTCCACCTTCTCCACCAGGTTCTCCAGCCGAATTCCAGGCAGTGAAAGTACTCTCCGGCCGATCGACTGCTGCTTTACTTCTTCTTCAGCTGGCGGACGATGCTGTCGATCTTGCCTTCCTGCAGGATCGGCAGGTAGCGGTTCGGCATGGCGAGGATGAAACATCCCACCGCCGTACCGTAGAGCGCCCCTCCATGCCCTCCCTGCCAGAGACCATCCTGGGAAGGATTGCCCGAGCTGAGCATCTGGCTGGCGACGAGGAAGTCGCGCAATTTCGGGTACGATTCCTTCCAGCGCTTTCCACCCACCTGGTAGAGAGCCTGCCCGACGTAGTAGAGGGTATAGGCATCTCCGCAGGGCAACCTGCCGCTTCTCGTTGCCGGGTTGGCGTTCTTGCCGATGGCAACCTGGATGACATCTAGGTTCTTGCCAATGCGCCAGTCACCGTACTGGCCGAATTCCTGCAGGCAGACGACACCGGCGGCAGCCATTGCCAGGGTGCCGTTGTTGCCGTTGTAGGTAAACTGCCCGGCCTCGAGGCTGGCCGCCTTCGGATTGGACAGCCCATTCTTACCGGACTTGGAACGATAATACCTTCGCACACTCTGGATCGCCAAGCCGACCACCTCCGGCGAGACCTCCAGGCCGCTGTCCATGGCACCGCGCAGTGCCTTCGCCTGCATCACCACCAGGCTGAGGTCATGTCCCCGTCCCTGGCGCCGAGCACGGTAATCCCAGCCGCCATCCTCCGCCTGGGTGTTGGCGATCAGCTTGAGGGCCTTGTCGAGGACCTGGTTGAGCTTCTTGTCACTCGTCATTCCGTAGGCCTGCCCGAGCGCAAAGGTGGCAAGGCCGTGGTTGTACATATCGTGCTGGGCGTTGGAAATATTCAACAAGCCGGAGGGCTTGGCGTGCTTGAGCACATAGTTCAGCGCCCTCTGGACGGTGTTGCCATAGCGGCCCCGGCCGGGAAGGTAGCCGGCGGAAAGAAAGGCCAGCGCTCCCATCCCCACCAGTCCGAGATTGTTGGAGCCCCAGTTGCCCTCGGCACCCTGGTTCCTGGCGAGCCACTCGAGCCCCTTCTGGAGAGCCCGTTCACTCCCGGGGGTCGTCTCCCACTCACCCTCGGCAAGAAGCGGTGAGGTGAAAATCGAAACGGCAAGAAAGCAGAGCATTGTTGTTCTAAAGAAATTTCTCACGGAGCCACTCCCTTTCATCAAGGTCGGTCATTTCAATGCAGCCCATAGCCTATGCCAGCGGGCAGGCGCTGGCAAGGGCGGGGCAGGGCCGTCTTGCTCATTTCTGCGGGGGCTTCCAGGCTGCAAACCGGGAAATCCTAGGGGCCGGCGGATTCTCCACGCAGCCAGTCCCTGTTGAAGGCCGCGGCTACAAACCAGACAAACCAGATACCCATTCCCGCGCCAAGCCATTTCAACCCGGTCATAAAGGCATTGTAACTATCAGGGTTCTCAGGATTACCGAATGCAAATTCCCAGGCAAGCATCCCGCCCCCCAGCAGGATGGAGAGGGAACCCGCCATGCGTGAGAGAATGCTGAGCTGGCGATTCTCGGGAGTGTCTTTCAGCTTCCTTTTTCCCGGCTTGCCGTACTTGGCGGGATTGTATCCATCCCAGCGGCCGAAATTGGAGGCGAAGATTCCGACCAGGATAAAGAACCCCAGGCAGGCCGGGCCAAGACCAATGATCCCAGCAGGTTCCCCCAGGGAGAAGACGAAGACAAGCCCGCCCACGAGCAGTAAAACCCCCAGGGCCATCAGAACCCGAACCGTATTTTTACGCGATCCTCCTACCAGCAGCGCAACCAGCAAAGGGGTCTTGTCAGCCTGTTTCTTAGCCATCAAAACACCTCTACAGGAGATCCCGGTGGCAGGCAGGAGCTGCCCGGCAGGTACCCCGGCGTCATTTCCCCGCGGTGAGAACAAAGTCACTGAAGGTGGCCCAGCGCGGTTTCTTCTTATCTCCCAGCAGGGCGAACATTCCGACCTTCACCTTGTCGTGG
This sequence comes from uncultured bacterium, assembly GCA_913050545.1. Classification (GTDB taxonomy): domain Bacteria; phylum Planctomycetota; class UBA8108; order UBA8108; family UBA8108; genus UBA8108. Next base: position 8,525 of record CAJWZY010000063.1, read on the forward strand.
CTTCCCGGCAGGGTGGTTTCACCGTGGGTGGTCCATTCCTTGCCTCCGGGGGCCTTGACCATGGCCTTCACCTTTCCTGCGGCAATTTCAAGGCGCAGGCGCAGCGGTCCCTCGCGAAAGGGAATCTTCTTCACGACCTTCGGCTTCGCCTTGCTCTCCAGGACGAGAGTGCAGGACTGGCCACCGTAGAGCTCACGGTCAAACTTGATGTAGTTGTCATCGTCGAGATAGATCATCAACCCGGCCTGTTCGTATTCTTTCCTCGGGTTGAAGTCCACCGTCACCTCCACCGTGGACGCCGGGCCGGGAAGAGCCCGCAAGAGGAAGTTCTCGGTCTTGTTGTTTCTCTTGCCCCAGATATTGGAGGGCTGGGCAAGAAGCTGGAGCTTGCCGTCCTTCAGGCGCCAGTCGGCCTTGTCCTCACGAACAAAGCTCCACCCCTTGTCGAGGGACTTGCTGAAGTCGGCCTTGTAGTCGGCCAGGAGGCTTGCACCCACCAGCAGGCCGGCGGCCATGAAAATTGAAGTGAGTACCAGCACGGACCGAATAAAGCATTTCATACCTGGAGCCTCCTTGTTTGTTCGTTAAACCCTGCTGACAGCCTATGCCAGCCCGGAGTATCTGGCAAGCCGGGGACCGGGGAAGTTATTAGCGATGGGAATCCCGGGGTGCGGGCAAAAGCAGCGGATGCAGCCGGGACCTGTTCACTTTTTCTCAATTTTCCGAATGCGAACGATGCGGAACTCGACCTTGCCGGTCTTGTGATGCATCTGCAGGAGGATGCTGCCCTTCTTGAGGCGGCTCCCAGGGTCGCGACAATCGGCGGCCGGCTTGCCGTTGACCCAGGTCTGCAGGTGGTTGCCGACCGCGCGGATCCGCATCCGGACCCACTCGCCATCTTTCGTACCGAACTTCGGGGCGCGGGCCCCCTTGGCCCGCAAGGAATAGATGCTGCCGGTCGG
>CAJWZY010000064.1 GCA_913050545.1 uncultured bacterium
ACTGGCCGCGCTCGGTCGAGCGCAGGAAGATTCCGCTGCAGACTCCCCAGTCGGGCTTCGTCTCGATGACCAGCTCGAAATCAGAGAGCTTGCGGTCGGTAACGAGCACTCCTCCATTGCCGCTGCCGGGAGGGTCCTGCTCACCTTCCCAGGTGCCGCCGGCATGTTTCCACTGGCCACCACTGCCGTGGCCGGTGCGGATCTTCCGCCAGCCCTTGTCGTCGGATGAAAGAGCTTCAAATCCTGCGGGCACCCCGTTGGGCTGCAGTGGCTGGATGCGGATGTTGCGGTATTCCACCCAGCCCTTGCTCGAGTGGTAGTCCTGCAGCCCGATGAAGCCAGCCCGGGGCCGGGAGCTCATCTTCTTGTTTTTCTTTTCGTCGGCATCGATATTCAGCACGCCATCGAGCCGTATGGAGATCCTGCCGCCAAGGCAGGTGATCTCGTAGGTGTGCCAGGTGTTGGCACCCTCGGCTTCCTTCGTCGGGCGCGGACTGGTTGCCTCGACTCCGTAGAGGGAAGCCGTGCAATGCGCATCGTCTCGCGGAGCGTTGGAGATCTGGACCTCGAAGCCTGAAACCCACGGTGCCCCGTCATCCTGTCCTGGGACGCGGATAAAGATGCCGCTGTTGCCCTGCTCGGAGATCCTCCAGTCGAGCCTGAGAACGAAGTCGCCGTATTTCTCTTTGCTGATGATCCTGTTGCCGCCGCGAAGCGCGTGGATGACGCCATCCTTGACGGACCAGGATTCTTTCTTTCCCTTGATGATGAAGTGCTCTTCGATGCTCTTGCCATCGAACAGGGATACAAAGCCGGGCTCTGTGGGTGGGTTTTCATAGGCGGCCAGGCTTGCAGTCAGCAGGAGAAGGACCGGCAGGCGGGATGCAATCAATCTGCAGTGGTTCATTTCAGCGTCCTCCAGGTGTCATTAATCCTCGTTAAATCGAGGCAATAATGTAACACAGTCGCGTCGAATGCTGTGCGCTGGCGCGGGGTAAAAGTGCTTCGCCGCCCCGGGGGTTCTTCCGCTTGTCCGACAGCATCGCTTCTTAGAAATGTCACGGGCCGCATGTATACTCTGGAGTTGGAGAGCAGGGGTTCCTGCCGGGAATCTGGAGGGAAGTTTTCAGTTGAGGGGGAGGCGGCGCCGCCAGGTCTGCACAATGAATTTTTCGAGAAGAAAACTGAGCCCTGGACTGCGCTGCAGGCTGCTGCTCCTGCCGGGCGTGGCGATGGTGGCCGTCCTTCTCGTTTGCGGGGGGCTCTTTGCCGCATCCCTGGTTGCCCCGGCAAGCTATGGTGAGCTTGTTCGCTCAGCCGATGCGGTGGTCTTTGCCCGGGCGCGGGCTTCGACTGCAGCAGCCCGTGGGCCCCTGGTTTTTACCACGACCGAGTTCGAGCTGATTTCAAGTTTCTCCGGTCCCCTGGCCGTCGGCGATGTTGCCAGGGTGGAGACTCCGGGCGGCGAGCTCGAGCTGCGCTCCTGGCATGTCCCGGGCTCCCCGACCTTTGTCGAGGGTGCTGGCTACCTGCTGTGCCTGAGTCGCAAAGGCGAAAATCTATGGATTCCGACAATGCTTTTCTGGGGCGTTCTCACAGAAGCGAAGGATGCTTCAGGGCGTGAATTCCTGGTCCCGGTCGAGGAGCATTCCGATGGCTTGTTGCCGCGTCCCGGCAACGCCGGGACGGAGGCGCCCGGCCCCTGGGACCGGGCGGCTTTCATGGGCCACCTTCGGGAAGTGCTGGAGCAGGACAGGCGCTGGGCTTTGCGCCCCCTCGAGCCCATGCCCTCTCTCTTGCGCCGGGGAGATGGTGGTGGCGCCGAGCAGCCCGAGGGCTGCTCGATCTTCGCGAGCAACGGCCGCAAGATGCGCTGGCGCAAGTTTGACTCCGGCGAATGGGCGACGATTTACGCCACCAACCCGGGAGATTCCTCGATTCGAGATGGAGGCCTGTGGACGGTCCAGCAGGCGATGGAGCTCTGGATGGAGATCCCGGGGACGAGCTACAACCTCTATTTCGGAGGCGCGCGCGACATCGCGGCCGACTGCCGGGGCGAGGAGAGCACCGAGGCGAACTATATCCTCTTCGGCGATCCCTGCTCGGACATTGCAGACATTGAAGGCTGCGGGGGGGTCCTGGCCTATGGAGGCCCTATCACCTCGGGAACCCATACCTTTGACGGGGAGAGATGGCTTACGATCACCGGCTGGTTTGTTGTGGTGAACGAGGGCGTTGGTTGCCTCGGCTCGAGCAGCTACAGGAGGATGCTGGCGCATGAGCTTGGCCACGGGCTCGGCTTCGGGCACGTGGAAGATTCCCGTGCGCTGATGTATGCCTCCTGCTGCCGGGACATCAACGACACGGACAGGGCCTGTTCTGGCTATGCCTATCCTGCCCTGAGTGAATCCAACGAGCGTCCCCAGGCCTCAGCCGGTGCGGATCTCGACCTTGTGCTGCTGGGAAACTCGGTTCGTCTCGAGGGCGCGGTCAGTGATGATGGCATGCCTGAAGGCGAAGAGCTGGAGGTCTCCTGGACCTCCATCAACGGCCCCGGCGAGGTAACCTTCTCCGATCCGTCCGCCGCCTCAACGATCGCCTCATTTTCTGAATCAGGCAGGTACATTCTTTCGCTCGTTGCCCACGATGGAGAGCTGCTCGATGTAGACCAGGTGGAGGTGGAGGTCGAGGTTCTCCTCGGCAGCCGCGCCCGGGCCACCTTCCAGCAGGGGGTCGATGGCTACCAGGGAGCTGTGGACACCTACATCGACGAAGGCTCAGCGGACCAGGAGCATGCCCTCTCCGAGACTCTTCGAATCGACAGCGACACACCCGCGGGATCCGGCAATACGACCCAGGCGCTTCTGCGCTTTGACTCGATTTTCGGTTCCGGACCGGGTCAGCTTCCTGTCGGGATTGATATCGAGAGGGCGTGGCTGGAGCTGAACACGACCAATTCCGGCGATGGGGCGTCTGTCCACAGGATGCTGGTACCCTGGAGTGAGGGAGACACCTGGGACAGCTTCGGGCTGGAGGGCGTCGAGGCCGGCGAGGAGGCAGCCGCAGCTGCGGAGGCGACCGTGACGGGTATGGGGCGTCCAGCCGAGGTGGAGGTGACCGGGAGTCTTCGTCTCTGGGCCGTGGACCCGGCGTTAAATAAGGGCTGGGCCTTTCTGCCGACCGGCTCTAATGGCTGGCAATTCGACTCGGCTGAGAGCGATGAAGGCAGCCCTCCCAGGCTGGTGGTGGAACACCCGCTCATCGAGTCAAGGAGGCATATCTCGATCGGTGAGGACTGGGATTATTTCAAGGGCCTGCGGGCAGTGGACCCGGGGTGGAAGGAGCCCGGCTTTATCCCGGGGGAGTCCTGGTTTTCGGGGCCGAGCGGGATCGGCTACGGGGATAACGATGACGCGACGGTCCTGCGCGATATGGAGGATCGCTACCTGGCGGTCTACTGCCGCCGGCTCTTCGAGGTTGCCAACCCGGCCATCGTGGGCCAGCTCGAGCTGGGTATCGATTACGATGATGGGTTTGTTGCCTATCTCAACGGCGTCGAGGTCGCCCGTTCGGAAAACATGGGGGCGCCTGGCAGCCCGGTAACAAGAACGACCCGCCCCGATTCAGGTCATGAGGCGGGAGAGGAGGAGCTCTTCTCGATCGACCCGGGAGCTCTCCGCGTCGGGGAAAATGTCCTCGCCATCGAGATTCACAACTCCAGCATCGGCTCTGAGGACCTCTCGATGGCCCCCCGCCTGGCAGCCTCCTACGCTCTTATCGACGGCAATTCGAGCTGGAGCTACCTGCCGGGCTCCGGGGAAATCCCCCCGGGCTGGAGCGAGCCGGGATTTGACGATTCAGGGTGGGCAGCCGGCCCGGGTGGGATCGGCTACGGTGATGGCGACGACCTGACCGAGCTTGCCGACATGCAGGGTAACTACCTCAGTGTTTTCTGCCGCAGAACCTTTCGGATCGATTGCCCGGGAGAAATCAACCTCGCTGTTCTCAGCGCGATTTACGATGACGGAATGGTCATCTACCTTAACGGGGAGGAGCTGGCGCGGGCCAATATGCCGGCCGGCGGGGTGTCGAGGCTCACCCGGGCTGTCAGCTCGGTGGAGAGTGCCGTTGTGGACCTCGAGATAGGGGGCGAGCTTCTTCGCCGCGGGGAAAATGTCCTGGCCGTCAGTGTTCACAACACCTCCATCAACAGCTCGGACCTCAGCTTCATGCTGACACTCGCGCCATCTCTCCTGGTGGTGGAGCGCTGCCCGGACGAGCAGCCTGGTCCCGCCCCGGAGCTGTTCCTCCGTGGGGATGTGTCCGATGAGGGCCAGCGGGATATTGCCGATGCGGTCAGGATCCTGCTCTTGCTCTTTGCCGGTGGAGTGGACATCAACTGCCCGGACGCGGCGGATGTCGATGACGATGGAATGATCCTCGTCACCGATGCAGTACGCCTGCTGCGTTATCTCTTCGGCGGTATCGAACCGCCTCCTTCTCCCGGTATTGAGTGCGGAGAAGACCTCACCGAGGACGAGCTGGGGGGCTGCGCGGCCACCAGCTGCGCTGACTGATGGCGGCTGCAGGCAGCAGGATGCTGATTGCTGAACGGGCAGCAGGGCGGTTAGACTCCGTTTCCTGATGAGCAAGGCAACTCCAGGATGGCGTTTCTCTGTCGATGTTGGCGGTACCTTTACCGATTGCGTCGCCAGGACACCGGCGCAGGAGCTTCGCACCCTCAAGGTGCTGAGCTCCGCAAGGCTGAAGGGGAGGGTTGCCGATGGCGCTGCCGACGCTCTCTGTGATGAAAGCCTCAGGGGCCTCGCCGATGATTTTCTGCGCGGCTTCGAGCTTCGCCTGCTGGGTGCCGGAGGCATCGTGCTCGAGCAGGTCGCTGTTACCGGGTCCCGCAGTGCAGGGGGAGCCGTTCTTACCGCCCGGCCCCTGGGCACGCTGGCTGGTGCGTACTCCTGGGAGTTGCTCTCTCCCGAGGAGGCACCGCTTTTGTGCATGCGGATGCTGATGGGGCTTCGTCTCGATGAAAGCATCGGCGAGGTAGAGCTGCGCCTGGGGACCACCCGGGGAACCAATGCCTTGCTGGAACGCAAGGGAGCGCGAACAGCTTTTCTCACCACCCCCGGTTTCGCTGACATTCTCCTGATCGGCAACCAGGACCGCCCTTCCATCTTTGACCTGGAAATCCGCAAGCCGGATTCTCTCTTCGAGATGGCCGTAGAGATTCCCGGGCGTATCAGCGCCGAGGGGGAAGTGCTCGAGGCCCTGGACCTCGAGTTTGCGGCCGAGCGACTGGCAGCGCTGGAGTCCGAGGGCTTCGAGGCGGTCTCGATCTGCCTGCTGCATGCGGCGGCAAACCCGGAGCACGAGGAGGCTCTCGGTGAGCTTGCCGAAGGCTTCCGGTTTGAGGAGGTGGTATTGTCGAGCAGGTCATCTTCAGCTCCCCGGCTGGTTTCCCGGGGTGATACGGCTCTCGTTGATGCCTACCTCGGCCCGGTCATAGGAAGCTATGTGGCCTCCATTGGCAAAGCAGCCCCCGACGCGGCGCTGCGCCTTCTTACCAGCTCGGGCGCCCTGTCCTCTGCCCGGGCGTATTCGGGCAAGGACTCGCTTCTCAGTGGTCCTGCCGGTGGCGTGGTCGGCGCCGCCGAGGTGGCCCGGCAGGCAGGCTCTTGCCGCGCAATCGCTTTCGACATGGGAGGGACCAGCACGGATGTAAGTCGCTGGGACGGCAGCTTCGAGATGGAGCATGAGACCCTTAAGGCGGGTGTGCGCATCGCGACGCCTCTCCTGGCGATTGAAACCGTCGCCGCCGGTGGCGGCTCGATTTGTGATTTTGACGGCGAAAAGCTGACCGTCGGCCCCCACAGCGCAGGCTCTGTTCCAGGGCCAGCCTGCTATGGGGCCGGGGGGCCGCTGACCGTTACGGACATGAACTTCTTTCTCGGGCGGATACCGCCCGGGCGGTTCCCCTTTCCACTCGATGATGATGCTGTCAGGGAACGGCTCGAGTCCCTGGCCGGGAGCCTGGGCAGCCGGGGTTATTCCAGGAGCCTCGAAGAGATTGCCGAGGGCTTCCTCGAGATTGCTGACCACCGCATGGCGGCGGCGATCCGGAAAATCAGCCTGGCTCGTGGATACGATGTTCGAGAATACACGCTGGTGGCTTTCGGTGGTGCCGGCGCCCAGCATGCCTGTTCGGTTGCCCGCCAGCTCGGTATCTCGAGGGTGATCGTCCCCCGGCTGGCGGGAATACTCAGCGCCCGGGGAGCCTCGCAGGCCACCATCACGAAGATCGCTGAAAAACCGGTTCTCGAGCTTCTCGATTCCATCACAGCGCAGCAGCTTGGCGGGCTCCTGGCGGAGCTCGAGGAGCAGGCAAGGAAGGAGGTGCTCGATGAAGGGGTCGAGCAGGAGCATGTCGAGGTAAGCTCGCGGAATCTCGACCTGCGCTACAGGGGGCAGGAGTCGTCTATCGAGCTGGAGACAACTTTTGAGCGCTGCCGGGAGGATTTCGAGGAGGCTCACGAGCGCCTTTATGGTTTCACCCATCCGCAGAGGGAGCTGGAGCTGGTCGCGGCCCGGGTCAGCTGCGAGGGCCTGGCAGGGGTTGCTGTCGTCGAAGAAATGGATGAACCGGTGGAGCCGACCGGCGACCCGGAAAAAACAACCCGGCTGTTTTTTGCCGGCAGCTGGCAGGAGGCCCGGCTGCTGGAGGGAGCCTTCCCGGTGGAGGGAGAGGGCTTGTGCGGCCCGGCGGTTGCCACATCGGAATATCACACCGTCTTTGTCGAGCCGGGCTGGACAGCATCCAGGGAGCCCGGCGGTCACCTTCTGCTGGAGCCGGCCGCGTCCGGCTCCCAGCCTGCTGCCACCCGGCAGGACGCCCGGCCGGACCCTGTCCGGCTGGAGATTTTCCATCAGCACTTCGCCTCGATCGCCGAGGAGATGGGAGTTGCCCTCGAGCGCTCGGCGGTTTCAACCAATGTCAGGGAGAGGCTTGATTTCTCCTGCGCCATCTTCGACTCCGCCGGCGGGCTGGTTGCCAATGCCCCTCACATTCCAGTTCATCTCGGGGCCATGGGCGAGTGCGTGAGACAGGTTTCCCGGAAGGTTTCCAGTATTTCTCCGGGAGATGTGATTGTCAGTAATGACCCTTTTCTCGGCGGCTCTCACCTTCCCGATGTCACCGTGATAACCCCTGTTTTCGAGCCTGGCGGCGAGCTGCTGTTCTATACCGCCAACCGCGCGCACCATGCCGAGATCGGCGGGATACAGCCGGGATCGATGCCGCCTGGTTCGAAGAACCTTGCCGAGGAGGGAGTGCTTCTTCGCTGTTTCAAGGTGATCGATGGTGGCCGCAACCGTTTTGCTGAGCTTGGCGAGCTCCTTCGTTCCGGGCCCTGGCCATCTCGCAGCCCCCGGGAGAATATCGCTGATGTCGAGGCCCAGGTCGCTGCTAACAAGGCCGGCGCGGGAAGACTGGCTGAGCTCATCTCAACCTGCGGGCGGGAAACTGTCCTGGGGTATATGGGTCATATCCAGGCCGCAGCCCGACGGCTTATGGAGTCGCAGATCGAGAGACTGGATCCGGGGCAGAAGGAATTTGAAGATGAGCTCGATGATGGGACCAGGATCGTGCTGAAGCTTGAGAGGAGAGAGCGTGGTGTTCGTCTTGATTTCACCGGCACCTCGGCGGTGCTGGGTAACAACTTCAACGCCACGCCGGCCATTGTATCGAGTGCCGCGCTCTATTGTTTTCGTTGCCTGGTAGAGAGTGATATTCCTCTCAATGCGGGAGTTCTCGATCCTCTCGAGATTATTCTCCCGGAATGTTTTCTCAACCCGCCGGCCGCTTCAGCTCCCGCCGAATGCGCCGCGGTATCGGCAGGGAACGTGGAAACTTCTCAACGGATTGTTGACACCATATTTGGGGCCCTGGGGGCAGTTGCCGCCAGCCAGGGAACCATGAACAACCTCCTCTTCGGTAATGAAGATTTCGGGTACTACGAAACCATCGCCGGGGGTGCGGGGGCGGGCGCGGGCTTCAGTGGCGCCGATGGAGTACATACCCATATGACCAATACAAGGATCACGGACCCGGAGGTGCTCGAGCGGCGCTACCCGGTCCGTCTCCACCGCTTCTGCCTGCGCCGAGGTTCAGGCGGGGCGGGAGAAAACCGGGGCGGTGACGGCATCGTCCGGGAAATCGAGTTCCTCGACCAGGTCGAGGTGTCTATTCTCAGCCAGCGGCGATCGCGGGGGCCCTACGGTATGGCTGGAGGGGAGGCTGGCCAACCGGGGCACAATCTTCTTCGGCGTGCGGGGCAGGCGGACTGGGAAGAGCTGCCGGCGGTCACGACCTTCAGCACCCGTGCCGGCGACAGGTTGCGAATAGAGACGCCGGGAGGAGGAGGCTGGGGCAGTCCTTCGGGGTCGGCCTAGGAGCTCGGCTCGTTTTCTGCGGCCAGCTTTCTGCGGGCGAATTCGGCGACGCCTTCCCTCCAGGGAGGCAGGCCGGGAGCATCCTGCCATGCGGTGGCCAATTCTGAGTTTGCCGGGCGCGCGGCTGCCGAGGGAAACTCCCTGGCTTGCGCCTCGGCCACCGGGGTCTCGATTCCCAGGCGGCAATAGAGCTCGCGGACAAATTCAAATCGGCTGGCCCCCCCGCTGCCGGCAATATGATGGGTGCCGAAGTCATCGGAGAGGATCAGCCGGCCAATCGCCTCGGCAAGATGGGGGACGAAGGTCGGGGAGCCGCGCTGGTCACCGGCGATCCGGACCTCGCGGTTGCCGCCGGCAAGCTCCAGCGCTGTCTGCGCGAAGCATTTCCCGGGGCTGTCATAGAGCCAGGCGGTACGGACGATAAAATGCTTCGGGTTCAGGTGGCGGACCTCTTCCTCACCGGCCAGCTTGGTGTGGCCGTAAACCGACAGCGGCGAGGGGATGTCATTCTCGTCGTAGGGGCCTTCCTTGTTTCCGTCAAAGACGTAATCGGTCGAGACCGTCAGGAGCCTGCTGCCAGCCGTGCAGGTCTGCTCGGCCAGGATGCCGGGGCCGATGGTGTTTGCCTTGCGGGCCGCATCGGGCTGCGTCTCGGCGCCGTCTACATCGGTAAAGGCGGCTGCGTTGATAAGGATGTCGGGCTGATGGAGGCCGAGAGCTTCCCGGACGGCAGCCTTCGATGAGATGTCGAGGGCCGAGCGGTCCAGCCCAATGACCGGGCATCCTCTCTCAAGGTGCGCTACCAGGGCCCTTCCCAGCAGCCCGCCGGCTCCCGTGACGAGGATTTTCAAGAATCGTCCTCTCCGCCCGGGAGACGCCCGGCAAGGTCTGCCAGGTGGCCTGCTGCGGCGTCTTTTTCCGACAGGGCCGGATCGGTAACCGGCCAGTCGATGGACAGCTGCGGGTCATTCCAGGCAATGGTGATTTCATCGGCGGGGTCATAGGGGCTGGTGA
>CAJWZY010000065.1 GCA_913050545.1 uncultured bacterium
ACGGCTCGAAGGTTGGCTTCTGCTGTGGAAACTGCCTGAAGACCTATTCGAAAAAGCTCGCCGCCAAGGCTGACTCCGGCAAATGCCCGATCAGTGGCAAAGCCGCGAACGCCGCCACGCAGGTGGTTCACACCAAGCGCGAGACGAAGTACTTCTGCTGCAATAACTGCAAAGGGAAGTACGCCAAGGCAAACTTCAAGTAATCAAGCCGGTTGACAACTTGCCTCAACCAGGCAGCCACCCAGGTGGCAAACGCCCTGCCTTTTCGGATCACCCGGAATCGCAGGGCGTTTTTCTTTCTCCGCACAGAGGTGCCGGCAATGGCAGCTCTGCGGAACAGCCCGCGAACGCAGCACCTCAATGAGCAGCAAAAAGCCGATCGAACTAGCCGGGGTCATCCCCTTTCGCAGAGGCGAAGCTGACTGGGAGTTCCTCGTCATTACCTCGCGCAAGGGACACTGGATCTTCCCCAAGGGAGTTATCTCCAGGAACGAAACCCCTGCAGAGGCCGCCCGGAAAGAATGTGCCGAGGAAGCAGGAGTCCGGGGCAGCATCCTTGGCGCCCCGGTCGGGAGCTACCAGGACCGAAGGCGCAAGCATCCCTGCGTGGTTGAGATGTTCCTGCTGCAATACGAAGGCGAGACCGACTGGAAAGAGGAAGACTTCCGCCGGAGGCTCTGGTGCGGTTTCGATGAAGCCTCGAGACGACTTCGCAAAGAACCCGTTCGCGAGCTGCTGGCCAGGGCTGTCGAATTACTCGAGCAGCATCCCATACCCTAGGAGGGCTTGCCCATAGCCGGCAACATGCTGGTAAAGGAGATGAGCCCCTCCTTCACAGATGCCTTTCGATAGGTGACCTTCTGAACCCCCATTGTTCTGAACAGGACCTCCACCGACAGGACACCGGGAAGAAACAACAGCCGTCTGTGCTTGGGCATCGTCGGCCAGATCTCCCCATGGATCTCCCTCTGGATAAGCTCCTGGAGATCTTCGAAATCGAAGGAGTCTCTTCCCAGGCTTTTCACGATGGCCCTGACCGTTCCACCAGTGCCAAGCATCTCGGGATACCTCGGCATATTCCCAGGCATATGATCCTTCATCTCCCGCTCGACGATGAGGCGCCCCTGTTCGACGTAATTGTAAAGCGTCCTGGTCCGGCGGAGCTGGCAGTGAAGACGAATGGCTCCCACAGGAATACTGGTCTTGCGGGTGGAGGCAGGATTCAGGTACTCGATGAGCTCATTGCTGCCACCGCCGAGATCGAAAAGTGCCGTGGGGAAATCATCGACCATATTCCTGAAGCCGGTCTCGAGAAGAAACGCCTCGATTCCGCCCTCTATGATCTGGATCCGCAAGCCGAGCTCACTCTCGAGCTGGCGCTGAAAAATGACGGAATTCTGAGCCTCCCGCAAAGCAGCCGTACCGACAGCGGTCACATCTTCGAATGATATTCCGGAAAACTCCTGCCTCAGGCTTTTCAGCGTCGAGATGCAATGCGCCATTGTACGGGGGCTGATGCGCCCGTAGCTGAAAACATCGTAGCCGAGGCTCCAGGGTACCTTACGCTCCCTTTCAACGTCCTTGCTGTCCCCAGCGGCAGTCGGAACGATATAGAGCTTGATCGAGGTCGAGCCGAACTCGATGTAGGCGTTTTTAGCTGATGATCCGGTATAATTAGTCATAGAGTCGATACGGTCAATATCTTGCAGTAATTCACGGTTCCTCTTCAGATCGTCCCCCGGATTTCCGAATTCAACAATTGGGGGAGAGATCTATCCAGTTAACCAGCCGTGAATATCCTTTGAAAGTGTGCACGGTAACTTCTCGTTTCGCAAACAGGGGCAAAAGTCTATGCGTATATTGACTTATAGAGCCGTCAGCGTGCTGTTGACGATCTGCCTTTGTACTTTTACCGGATGTTTCAAGCCACCGAAAGACGATCGCCCCTCAAGAATTGAATCGATCAAGGGAAACCACCAATGTGGACTCCCTGGCGAGGTTCTTCCCGAGCCATTAATGGTTCGCGTCCTGGGGCAGCGCAGCCGCGACTTCCTCGGGAGAAAAGGCCAGCGTCAACCCCTGGTCAGACAGGTGGTCACCTTCCGGCTTGAAGGAGTCCCCGAGGAAGAGAAAAGCGATTCCGAACCAGGTTCCGCGAAGAACTACCCCACCTTCCTCATTGGCGAAGGAAAAGATCCGACTGAAAACCTCGCCCGTGCCGAGGTTGAAACGGATGCCTCGGGTACAGCCAGCGTAAGAATACGGCTTGGAAACAAGAACGGTGACTGGCGCATAGAGGCCTCTGTTCCCAGCAAGGGCAACAAGGTGCTGGATGAGCATTTCCGGGTGGTCAGTGGAGTGGAGAAGCTCGCTGACAATATCGAGACCACAGTCGGTTCTGACGTCCCACTCTCCCTGCGCCTGCAGGCCAGGGATGACACCGGAAAGCTGGTGGCGCTCGAAGGACGCACCGTCCACATGAGAATGGCTGGAGAGCCGGCCGGCAATGCCGAGAGAGCAAGCCTGAACAACAGGCGTGAGGAGACCAACAAGGACGGGGTCCGCAAAGGAACCGAGCTCACCCTTGGCGACCGGGCCGGCATCTACAGGGTGCTTGCTGAGGTAGAGGGAAATGGAGATGACCCCCCCATCCGCGGCATCATCTTCACGGTCAAGGCCATCGACTGGCTGCAGATCGTAGGCGAGATCGCCATCGGAATGATCTTCTTCCTGCTCGGAGTGAAATTTCTTGCCAATGGTTTCCTCATCGTCCTCGGCCCCCACCTCCATCATGCCACCGGGCGCATGGCAAACAATCGCATCCTGGGCTATTTCGGTGGAGCCCTCTCCGGAGCGACCTTCCAGTCCAACTCGGCTGTAACCTCCCACCTGATGAGCTTCGTCAATGGTGGGCTGCTGAAATCCCGTGGAGCCATGGGAATCCTGCTGGGCGCCATGCTGGGAGCTACGGCCTTACCCCAGATCCTTTCCCTGGAGATCGATTTCCTCATAGCACCACTGGCAGGTCTCGGCCTGCTGATGGTTGTTCTCCCCCGCTCAACCGGCCTTGCCCATTGGAGCAGGATCTTCCTCGGCGGCGGACTGGCGCTGGCCAGCTGGAACCTTCTTGGCTCAGGCATCGAACAGCTGGAGCTGAGCTCGAGGTTCAGCTCAGATGTGCTTCCGACAGCCCTGTCCTTCAGCCAGCCCGGCGAACAGATGGCCGCGAACTTCCTCAACCTGCTGCTGGTTGGCGCGGGCATCAGCCTGATCCTGCGCACATCGAACCTGGTGGTTATCGCCGCGATCCTGCTGGCCTCCAATGGACTCATGGACCCCCTGTCAACAGCGCCCCTGATCCTCGGAGCCAACCTGGGCGCAGGCCTGAGCTGTCTCTTCCTGTCCCTGTTCAAAACACGCGACACCTGCCGGCTGGGTATCTCGCTCCTGGTGATCCACCTTGTGGCCTGTACTGGCTTTGCCGTTCTCTCCCTTGTGCGCCACGAAGACACATCCATGCTGCTCTGGCTTGTCGACCAGGTCACCCCGGGAAATCTCTTTCACCCGCTGGCGGAAAACGTCGAGCACCATGTCGCGATGATCCACACCGGCTACAACCTGGTTGCCAGCCTGCTCTTCCTGGGGCTGCCGGGAATTGCCACCGCCATCGCCTCCTGGATCCTCCCCCACAAGACGGGCTCGGACGATCTCAAGCCCTACCGCCTCGATGAGAACCTCATTCCCGTTCCGGGACTGGCCCTGCGGCAGGTGCTCGAAGAGCTCTGCTATCTCGCCGAGCTCTGTCAGAAAAACGTAGCGGAGGCTTTCGATGCTTTCAGGTACGGAGACCTGAACCTGGCCGGACAGGTTGCCCGCCGGGAAGAGATCATCGCTGGAATCCACCGGGAGGCGAGCCGCTACCTTGTGCTGGTCCAGGAAAACCAGCTCTCGCGGCGTGAATCCACGGAAACAGAAAAGCTCCAGTCCAGCGTTGCATCCCTCAGCAGGGTCGGTGAGTCAGCAGAAATCCTCAGGGAGCTCGCCTCCCGCCGAATCGAGGACAATATCGAAGCGGCCGAGGAGCTCGACCGGGACCTTGGCGAGATCTACGAGCTGGTCATGTCACAGTTCTCGAACATCCTGATCCTGCTTCGCAGCCCCACCAATCGTCTCGAGGAATCCGCCGTCAAGACCGTTGAGCGCATGGCCAAGTTCCGCTCCCGGCTCGAAACCCAGTGGAAGCAGCGAATTGAAAAGGCGAGCGAAGACAACGAGGACCGGATTCTTCTGCATGTCCAGACCCTCGCCTACCAGCAGGCCTTCGACGCGCTCTTCCAGGCAGCCTCTCATCTCGGCCACATTGCCGAGAGGATGCGACTGCTCTCACCTGAGCGGATCTGATCCCGGAGCTGCGCTGCCAAGCTTTTTCTCGATCTCCGCGGACAGCAGCTCGTAGGTCACTTCACCCTGGAGCCTCTCCCCTGCGAGGAAGAGGGTCGGCACCCTGCTTACACTGGCTTTCTTCGCCTGGGCAATATCCCTTTCGACCACCAGCTTCACCTCTGCGGATACGAGATCGTCCTCAAACTGTTCCATGTTGAGGCCAAGGGCCTTCGCATGATGGCGCAGGCTCGAGGAATCCAGGTTCTCCTGGTTGGCAAAGAGAAGAGTCTGCATTTCCCAGAAGCGTCCCTGCTGGAAGGCTGCAACCGAGGCCCTGTGGGTCTCGAGGACCAGTGGATGCCCGGCAAGGGGGTTGTGTTTGAAGATGACCCGGACCCTCTCTCCATAGGTGCTCCAGACCCTGTCGAGCACCTCGGCCATACCGGCGCAATGCCTGCAGTTGAAGTCGGAAAACACCACGATCGCGACCTCGGCTGTCTCCGGTCCTCGCGACGGTGACAGGCCGGAAAAAGACTCCAGCCAGGCTGCCTCCCCAGCGCTCTCCCCGCCCCCACCTCGCTTCTGGAGCTTGCTGATAAGCCGGGCCTGCTGCTCCAGCAGTTCGTTCTGCCGCTTGAGAATGGACTCCAGCTCCTGCGGCTCTCCACCCACCGGGTAGTACCTCGCCAGCAGGAGCCCAAGGGTCACACCGAGAACCAGGATGAGAGCGGAAAAAGCTCCCCGGTTCATTTCTCCCCCCCGGCTGGCTTCCTCATGCCGACACTTTCATCGAGTTGCCTCTTGAGAGTCTCAAGATCCCGGGCAGGAAGCTTGCAGACACGGTTGCGGCAGACAAAGGTCGTCGGCTTGCCGCCGATCGGCATCTTCGCTTCCATGAGCGGCACCAGCGAACTGAGAGACTTCGCCGCCTCGGCGGAGGCGCTGTAGACAACCACCTTGGCGGGAAGGAAGCGGCTGCGAATCTCCTTCAACATCGAGCGGGTCATCGGATCATCCGGGGGGCCACAGACCACGATTTCGAGGGGATCGAAGAGCGCGAATTCCAGGGCACAGGAGAGCTGGGGGTGCATATGAGGAAACTTCTCAACCAGGCCGGCCGCAAGCTGCTTGAAGATCCTCACAGGTTCATCGAAGGCCTTGTCGCCGGTAAATTCCTGGAGCCTGAGCAGGTCAAGCAGGGCGAAGGAGTTCCCGGAGGGAAGCGCGCCATCGTAGAACTCCTTGCGGCGCAATATGAGCTTTTCGTGATGAGCCGCGGTGGGGAAGAAGGCCCCGTTCTCCTTGTCCCAGAAAGAGCCGACCATGTCCCGGCCGAGTTTCACTGCGAGCTCCAGCCAGCGCCTGTCAAAATCAGACTCGTAAAGATCCAGCAGGCCGTTCACCAGGAAAGCATAATCAGAGAGGAAGCCCCTGATACGAACCTCGCCATCCTTGTACCTGCGGTAAAGACCCCCCTGGCGGATCATCTTCGCCTCGATAAACCCGGCGGCCGCCTGTGCTCCCGCCAGGTAGCGCTTCTCACCACTTACCTGGTAGGCCTGGGCAAGCGCGGAGATAGCGAGGCCATTCCACTCGACCAGCACCTTGGAATCGAGGAAGGGCTGGGCGCGCAGGTCCCTGGTCTTCAGAAGCTTCACGCGTGCTGCGGCAATCCTGCTGTAGAGCTTATCGAGCGGAACCCCCTGCTGGAGCGCAAGAGCGGCTCCCCAGTCAGTAAAAGGCAGGTGAAGAATATTGGCGTGCTCCGGGCTGCCGGGATCCGGCCTCTCCTCCTTGAAATTCCCCTCGGCCTTGACGCCGTAGAATGAGCAGAAAAGCGGCCCTTCCTTCTCGCCCAGCAGCTTAATGACTTCCTTCCGCGTCCAGACATAGGTGAGCCCTTCGACACCCTCGGTGTCAGCATCCTCGGCTGAATAGAAGCCCCCTTCCTTGTCACGAAGCCGCCCCAGTACATAATCCAGCGTCTCGAGAGCGACCTCGAGGTACCTCTTGTTGCCGGAGCGTTTGTAGGCGGCGATCAGGGTGCGGGAGATCAGCGCGTTATCGTAGAGCATCTTCTCGAAGTGCGGCAGCAGCCATACCCTGTCGGTCGAGTAGCGATGGAAGCCGCCGGCGAGGTGGTCGCGGATCCCACCGGCGATCATCCGGTCAAGGGTGGTGTAGACCATCGTCTCGCTTCGTTTGCTCGGCAGGCGAATGGAGTAATTCAGCAGGAAATCGAGATTAGAGGTCCGGGGAAACTTCGGTGCATAACGCGGTGGGCCGCTGAAGCCGCCGTACTCGTCATCGTGAACCTGGTCGAGGTAGCCGAAGACCCCTGCCGTGATCCCGGAGGTAAGGGCTCCCTTCGCCTCGAATTTCCCTGCCTGCTTAATAAGATGATCGGTCAGCTTCGCTGCCTGCTCATCAAGCAGGGCCCGCTGCCCTTTCCAGGCCTCGGCGATCCGCCCCAGCAACATCTTGAATTGCTCCGGAGGAAAATAGGTTCCACCGAAGAAGGGCTTCCCTTCAGCGGTCAGCCAGGCCGAAAGAGGCCAGCCGCCGCGCTGCCTCATCGCCTGCACCGCGTCCATGTAGACACGGTCGACATCGGGGCGCTCCTCCCTGTCAACCTTGACGCAGATGAAGTGCTCATTGAGGTAGGCGGCGATCTCCTCGTTTTCAAAAGATTCCCGCTCCATGACGTGGCACCAGTGGCAGGTCGAATAGCCGATACTCAGAAAGATCGGCCGGCCGGTTGCCTTTGCCTTCTCAAAGGCCTCCTTCCCCCATGGATACCAGTCCACAGGATTGTAGGCATGCTGCTGCAGGTAAGGGCTCTTCTCCTTCGCCAGGCGATTGGGCTTCCCCTTGTGTTTCTTGCCCTCGCCGGCGACCGCCTTCGCATCCCCTTCGCCTTCAATGCAGGACCCGGAAGTGCCGGGAAAAGTTCCGCTGGCGAACCCGGCAAGCAGGCAGAGTGCCGCTGCGCGGGTCTGCCAGTGACGGAATGGGCGGTGATTTCCCCGGGGTGAAGTGTCAGCTGGTTTCATACCTTGAAATTCCCCATGCGCTCAACGGCCTTGAACATCGCCTGGGTGCCGAGGTCTTCCTCCCCATTGGCCTCGTTCGAACGGAAGAACTGGTTAGCCAGGGCTGTCCCTGGAACCGGAAGGTTCAGCGCCCGGGCCGCGTTCATGCAGATGTTGAGATCCTTCTGGATGAGCTTGACCATGAAGCCGGGATCGTAGTTTCCCTCGATGATAGACTTGCCGAGATGCTCCAGCGACCAGGAGGCCGCCGCTCCGCCGGTAACCACACGGTGCATCTTCTCGAGATCAATCCCGGAGCGGGACGCCAGCGCTACCGCCTCGCAGACCGCAAGCAGGTTCACAGCGCAGAGGATCTGGTTGCAGGCCTTGGTGACCTGGCCGGCGCCGCTTTCTCCAACCAGGGTGATCCGGCCTCCCATGGCCTCGAAGACCGGGGTCGCACGGTCAAAGGCCTCCTGCCTGCCTCCCACCATGATGGTCAGGGTTCCCTTCTGGGCACCGATATCGCCACCGGATACCGGGGCGTCGAGAAACTGGAAGCCGCCTTCTTCGAGCCGGGCGGCAATCTCCCTGGTGACATCCGGGGAGATCGTTGTCATATCAATAAACAGCGTCCCCTCATCTGCCCCGCCAGCGGCGCCGTTCTCGCCGAACAACACGGCCTCCACATCGGGAGAATCTGTGACGATGGTAATCACTACATCCTTGCCGGCGGCGCATTCCGCAGGCGTGGCAGCCTTCCGGGCACCCGCCTCGACAACCTCGTCACAGCGCGCCTCGGTCCGATTATAGACGGTCACCTCGTGGCCTGCGGCCAGGAGGTTCTTCGCCATCGGGCGACCCATGATCCCCATTCCAATAAATCCGATCTTAACGCTCATACCTGGTCCATCCGGCACAGGCCGGACTCCATTTTTATTCCATGATGAATTTCACCGAACCTCTCAAAGAACCGGGCATGTTAAGACATTTGCCCGGATCGGTAAATGTCAGACTCAGTCAAGCAACCGGAACCAGCCGTGATGGTTGCCTGCCAGGCGCTCGAGGAAAGAGAGCCTCGAAGAGTCCAGCGCCGGGTCTTTCTTCCAGCCGTAGGTGACCAGGCGAACACCCCGGAGGTAATTCCTTGCCAGGAAAACGGACTCGGCCTCCCAGTAGTCCCCGCGGTCGAAATCAGTCACCAGGATGATCACCTCCGCCTCGGGAAACCCGGAGAGCACCGCCTTCAGCCCCACTGCGTAGCGTGCCCGCGAGACATTGCGTGGGTCCTTGCCGGGATCCAGCTCCGCCGCCACAAAATCGAGGGCGTCCTTCTTCCAGGGGCCGGGATCGGTCTGCGCCCAGCCCTTGCGAAGCAGGGCGCCGGCATGAAACTTGGCCATGGCAAAGCGCAGCTCGGGAGGAATTTTCTTGAGCGATTCCCGCAGTGCCAGGTAGATGCTCCTGGTGCGATCGGTCGGCGGCGGGGCAACCCCCCGTTTCCTCGACAGGGAGCTGCGCTCGTAAGGCCGGGAGGAATCCACCAGGTAGACGGCTCCGGTACCTGCCTCGTTAAACAGCAAACCCGGCTGCCCGCCCTGCAGGCGTGCGGGCAGAAAGGGCTGCCGTCCGGGTTCAGCCTTTCTCGCCTTGACCAGCTCACGAATCTTCGCGGCTTCCAGGCCGGCAACAGGCGCTCCAGCCAGGCGCTGAAGATCGAGACGGAAGCTCCTCTCCAGGCGGGCATTGTCCATGCCCTCGAGCGATCCAAGCAGCAGCTCGGCCGCGCCCGGCCAGGCTCCCTGGGCCAGCAGCATCCCGCCCCAGCGCGTACACAGCGCGGTCCGGCCGCCGCACGTCCCAGCACACGACCGAGCCCTCCCGGCGGGCCCCCGTGTAGAGGTAGTTCCCGTCGCGCGACCAGAGGACCTGCGAGACCCCGGCCCCGCCGTGGCCGCCGACGACATCGACCTGCTACTCCTTGCCAGCTGCACCTCCGACCAGCAGT